>JAAYNZ010000018.1 GCA_012520595.1 Candidatus Epulonipiscium sp.
CCACCTGATAAAGGAAACCATTTCAAATGAGCTGCAAATAAGAACAAAAAAATGATACCAATAAGAAAAGACGGTATTTCTGTCAAAATAAGCATCACTCCATACAGCCCCTCATCGAAAAAAGTATCTCTTTTCCAAGCGGACAAACAACCGAGTATTACACCTATAAAAACACTAAGAAGAAGAGAAATCACGACAATCCCGATGGTCCATTTCATACGTTTTAAAATCAAATGAAGTACCCAATCATTATAGTAAATACTATATCCTAAGTTTCCTATAAACGTATTTTTTATATATTCCCCGTATTGAATGACTAAAGGCTTATCCAAGCCATAATATTCCTTATATAAATTCATTTGCTCCTCTGTAAAAGAAACCAATAACTGTCCTTCATCAGAAGACAAAAAAGTAAAAGGGTCCCCTGGCATCCACCGAGGTATAAAAAAATTTAAAGTGAGAACAAAGAAAATGGTAATCACATATTGAAAATATGATTTTTTTCTTCTGTTTTTCATTCCTCAACTTCTCTTTCTACATAAGATAATTTACAGGCATCCATATAGTTATGATCGTATCGAAACATCCAACCATCAAATTTTTGAGGGCGAGTCACAAAAATATCAATCGTATTAAACAAAGGAATCATTGGAACCTCCTCGGCCACTAACTCTTGAATCTTAAAAATAGTTTCCCGGCGTTCTTCTGGATTCATCTGAACCATTTGTTTCCAACATAGATCATTGATTTCTTGGTTGAAATATCCCGGAATCCCTCCTGATGCAGGACTACCAGCTCCTTTTAATGTAGTAATCCCATAGTGTTCACGAAGGGAGTCTGGATCTTTTCCCCAACCTCCATGCCTTGTAATGACCCATTCATAATTACCCGCTTTTACAGCACTATCTCTAGTCTTCATATCAACACTTTTAATTTGGACTTGAACTCCTACTTTTTCTAAGCTGATTTTCATTAATTCAGCTATTTTTACTTCTTGAGGAGAATTCCCTGTCAACAATTCAAATTGATACTTTTTCCCTTGTAAAAGTTCTTTCGCTTTCTCTGGTTCATAGGTATATTGGGTAATCGCCTCGTTGTACCAACCATGTTCCACTGGCAAATAAGCCATACTAGCTACGATTCCACTGCCTCTAGCTACTTTTCCCACCATTTCTTGTCGATCTAATCCATAGGCAATGGCTTTTCGAAGAGCTACTTCTTTCAGTTCTGGGCGTTTTTCCATATTAAAAATCAAACGATAACCAAAAAAGGGCTTATTTTGAGTTAATTTATATTCTGAATTATTTTCATACCTAGAAACAATATCAGGTGTAGCTGTTAAAAAATCAATATCACCATTTTCGAAGGCTAAAATAGAGTCACTCACTGGTATATATTCAATACCATCAACTTTTTGTTTGGGCCCCCAATAGTCTCCAAAAGCCTTAAATTGATAACTTCCATGTTCACTACTATAATTTTCAAGAACAAAAGGACCGCATCCGACTCCCACTCCATCTCCTTCATATTGGGTAGGATCTTCAACCTTTTCCCAAATATGTTTGGGGATAATACGAACAGCTCCTATTTTCGAAAGATACGTAGTGTTTTTTTCATCAACTATTAATTTCACCTTGTTCTCATTGAGAATTTCTGCTTTTTCAACGATATAATTCCCATCGATTAATAGATTATTCCATACAGGTGGATGATCTCGATAATAATCAAAAGTAAATTTAACGTCTTCTGCTGTAAAAGGAGTACCATCATGCCACTTTGCATTTTCCCGCAATGTAAAAATATATTCTTTTCCATCTTCAGAAATAGTATATTCTTTTGCTAACCAAGGAATCTCTTTTTCTTCATTTTTTTCTAATAAGGAATCGTAAACCAGTTCTGTTTTAAATCCTCCTGGTCCTCTAGGATAATGCTTAAATGGATTAGGAAATCCCCAATCTCCACCTTCTAAACGCAGTACTACAGGATGTTTCTCTTTCTCCTCTTCCTCTAATTTCATAGACTTTTCTACTTCTTTTCCCATTTTTTTATCTTCTACTTTTTGTTTTCCACACCCTGCCATACTTCCTAAAACGAATACTCCTATCATAATAAGAATTTGACATCGTTGCAACCAACTTTTCAATTTAATTCTCCTTTCTCCAATATAATAACCCTATTTTTGCTTGTGTTTGTTCTTTTATCTTTCCATCCTCTTGATGTTCTAAAAGAAATTGATGTACCTGCTTTTGTTCTTTTATGGTACATGGCTTTATTAAAGAAAAATATTGCAGATACTCTTTTTCCATTTCTTCTAAAGTAAAAACATCTTCCCACATCGTATCTATATATTCAATCTGAGGATAATATCCCATATTCCATAAAAGATTAAAAGCAAGGTAAATAGAGTTTTCATATGATCTTTTTGAAGGTAAATCTAATTGTTGCATTAATTCCTCTTTTATTACATTTTTTCTTTCTACAAAATGAGATAAAAAGCATGCATCTCCACTTGCCCCAAACATCTTTTTTAAAGCATTTGCACTATTAATGCCAGGACACATAGAAGCAAACACAAGATCAAACTTTCCTTCCCAACCCAAAGCATGAATATCGATATTTTCCCATGCTTCTTGTATAAACTCGATATTCTTTAATTGCTCCTTCTTTGCATTTTGTTGTCCATAAGTTAACATTTCACTGGATAAGTCTAAAGCTGTTACCGATTCACACTCTTTAGCAAAAGCAATACTATATATCCCTGGGCCACATCCTATATCTAAGACATGACTTGTTTTTCTAAAAAAATCTTTTTGCCTTAATTGATCAATAATTTTTTCCCTTCTTTGTTGATTCTCTTTTGTTTTATATGCAATTTCATTAAAATGACTTGATCTTTGATCCCAAAACATTTGTTGTTTTTCTAAGTTTAATGCTTTGGGAATCCAAATTTCTTCAAAATATTTGACCATATCTTTTAGCTCCCTTTTTAATATGATTTCTTTCCACCCATTTTACGCCTGATAACGTTTTGCCCAAACGTTTGGAAAAATAAGTTTTTAAAAATGAGGTTACCAACCTCGACAATACTCATGGAAACAATCTAAACATACCTTTTTCCCATTTTGCAGACGAATTTTATGTTCAGGAGCTGCCTCTCCACATTCTTCACATATCACACTGGTAAATAACCGTGCTCTTTCTGGTAGCTGAAAAGTTGGCTTTTTAAAGACAAATAACTCATCAATGTCTGCTTCTAAAATGTATTGCTGCCGTTGTTGCCGATCCATTTCTTCTTGAAAAGGCTTTAAAACTATCCGAACACTTTCATCTCTTGTACGATTAAAGAAACTAAAAGCTTGTTTTCCTGTTCCCCGGTAAATTAAATTACCTTTTCCCATACTACATCCTGTAAGAACTTGTATAGCATCTACGCCACAAGCATCATTTTCTGTCACACACACAATTTCCTCATCTTTAGAAAAAGTAATTCCTAGCTTTTTCTTAGCGGCTTCACAAGCCTTAAATCCAATGGCTAGTCCTGGGCATGCATGACCATGAAACGCCACACTTTTCTCCCATTCTTTATTTATCATAGCAATTCCTCCTTGTACAATATAGTTATAATCAAATTACAGTTTTCCACTGTAATAATTATCAATTTCTTAAATAATAATATAGTCTTCTTTTCTAATCATTAAATACATTTCTTTGGCTTCTCACCCTAGCC
>JAAYNZ010000150.1 GCA_012520595.1 Candidatus Epulonipiscium sp.
CAAAATCCTGTTTCTCGCATCATTTCAATATCAAAATGAGTTCGCTGGGCTAAACGTTGGGCTTCTAATAATTTATCTTGTTCCTTTAATTCTTTGACTCTTTCTTCTAATTCTTCTTCAATGGCTTTAACCGCTCTTTCCATTTTATCTGGTGCAATTACATAATGGGATGCTGGGAAAATAGAGATGTGATCCCGTAAACCAATAACTTCGCCTGTCAAAACATCAATCTCAACAATACGATCAATTTCATCCCCAAAAAACTCCACTCGAACTGCTCGCTCAGAAGAAGCTGCCGGAAAAATTTCTACTACATCTCCACGAACCCGAAAGGTTCCTCGAACAAAGTTCATGTCATTCCGTGTATATTGAATATCAACTAATTTACGCAAAACTTGGTCCCGATCCCGAATCATGCCAGGCCGCAAAGAAAGAACCATATCATTGTAATCAATAGGATCTCCTAAACCATAAATACAAGATACACTAGCTACAATAATTACGTCTTTTCGTTCAAATAAAGAGGCCGTCGCCGAGTGTCGCAATTTATCAATTTCTTCATTAATGGATGCATCTTTTTCAATATACGTATCCGTCTGTGGAACATAAGCTTCTGGTTGATAATAATCATAATAACTTACAAAATACTCCACCGCATTATTAGGGAAAAATTCCTTAAACTCACTATATAATTGAGCTGCTAGTGTTTTATTGTGAGCAATGACTAATGTAGGTTTTTGTAAATTTTGTATGGTATGAGCCATAGTAAAGGTTTTACCTGAACCCGTAACTCCTAATAAGGTTTGAAATTTTTCTCCTGCTTTAAATCCTTGGGTTACCTTTTCAATGGCCTGAGGTTGATCACCTGTAGGTTGAAATTCAGATACTACTTGAAAATTCCCCATTTCCTCACCTACCTTATCTCTTTTTATTCCTTCTTATAAATATACCAAATACTTTTTTATTATTATACCATAGGCCCATGATTTTGAAAACATATGTTTGTTTTTTTGTCCTCTTTACTTTATGCTATCATTTGTAAGCTTTCAATCATTTGCATTATTTTTTTTTCCATATCTGGGTTTTTTATTTTTATTTCTTTTCTATAATTTTCAAAGTTTCCATCATAAGGAATACTAGTATTGAAGAGAATCGTCTCCATGGCTTGACGTACTCCATGCAAAACAAAGTCTTGTTCTTCTTCTTTTTTTAATTGAAATAAATAATAAAGAGTTAATGCATAAGTTTCCATCACTGCATGCCGATTAAAGCTTTTCACTGTATACTGAGTGGGAAAAGGAATTTTTATATCTTTGTATTGCTTTTGAGTCATGGCATACTCTGTTAACAACTTCGTATAACCCACTAAGCAGTGATCTCCTTGGCAAGTGCCACAGGTCCCTTCTCCTAAACAAATATGATCTACCGTTTCTCGTATTTGACGAGTGGACTCATATAAGGCGGCCGCTGTTTTTTGATATAAAGTTGTTTTTTGCTCTCTTTGTATGGCTAAAAGATGATGTAATCTCCAGTAATAAAGAGAAACTATAATAATCATGCCTCCTGCAATCGAAAGGGGTTGTACATAGGAAGAAGGGATATTTTTATACAATTTAACAATCCCAAAAAAAAGAAAAAGAGCAGATGACACTATTTTCATTGTAACTTCTGGTACTTTATCTCCTACTTTACTCCCTATCCAAATTCCTAAAGCTCCTGTACATAACATGCCACTAACAGTTCCCAATAATACAAAAAATGGATAGGTAGCTTCTGCTGATAAAGTAATGGCTGTTAATTGTGTCTTGTCTCCTAATTCACCAACAAAGAAAGCTAGAGCAACAGTTCCTACAGGCCCCCATTGGAATGCTGATTCTTTCATTTCCTCTTCTTGTTCTATTTGTAAGCTCCATAATGAAAATCCTATGAAACAAATTCCAGCAATAAGTTGAAGCCATTCTAAAGGAATGACACTGGATAAATAGTATCCTAAAAGTACAGCTAAACCATGGTTTAAAAAAGAACCTATCCCAATGCCTAAGAAAACTTTTTTAATGGGAAACCGAGTGGCAAAAACCATAGCTAAAATTTGAGTTTTGTCACCCATTTCTGCCATAAAAATAAAAAAAAGAGCTTTTATCATTTCCATTATCATTTTTATATCCTCCTTCATAAAAAAAAAGACTTTTAGTTTTACCTAAAGTAAAACTAAAAGTCTCGCTTCCTTAGTAAGTACTACTAAAGCAAATAGGACCAGGCCATTGGCCAGTATGTTGACCCTATTTATGGTTTTCTATGATTAACCACAGCTACTCCCTTTTATATACAATAATATAGCAGAAATTGAAAGCAATTGCAAGGCTTGTACCCTTTCAAGCCTTGCAATTAATTATCTATTTTTCCTTTTTTTTATTTTTTGATATAAGATTTCTAAAATTCCTATTTCTTGCATGTTTTCCATGTGATACGTAATTCGTGCATTTTCCATTAAAGGAACAATGCCTAGATCATTGATCCCATAAGGATATGCCTTATATTCTAAGGTAATAGTCTCCTGGGTATCGCCGCGAATAATATCAATCCATAAAAAAGTATAATATTGTTTTAAAATAGCTTGTAAATGTTGAAAGTGAAGAACATCAAGTCCATTTATTTTGCAAATAATATCTCCACGTTGAATTCCCATTTTTTCTGCTGGGCCTTCTGAAATCAATTCCAATACTCGTACTCCCTTATTAGGTAGTGGATAAAGGGGCTCCGTCTTTATGTCCTGAAAGCGATGTTTTCTCATAATCCATTCATGAAATAACGGCATTAAAAAGATTCCAATAAATTGTAACCATCCTTGATCAACTGAAAATATGGCAATGACTAATAATAGTAAACTATACATAAAAAGTCCTAAAGCAGATTTTCTTGCCTTGTCTTTAGGAGGTGAAGATACTGCAATATCTCCATAACCTAGTGCAGCTGTAAGAGGCAAAAGGGAATAGATCATCATCCCAGGATCCAATGCAAAAGTCCCTTTCATCATAGGCCACCATTCTGGCATAAAAATCCCTTCTCCTGTAGGAGAACCAGCAAAAACAATAAGAAGGGAAAAGGGAATTGGCCAGTACTTTTGCATCAAAAACCCCATGGCCACCTTTCCTTTCTTTTTAACAATAACTGGAATATGATCTTTTGATCCACCAATTAGAATTAAACCGGCCTCCATTAAATGCATAATGGCTACAAGAGCAATCAAACCACTGATATCCAATTGTAAATCTGGAAGCTGATACCCCAAAATCATTTGACCCCGAAATACAAATCCCAGTACTCCCAGCACAGCAGCTGCATAAGAAAAACATAGATATCGAACATTAAATAAAGCCAATAAAAAGGCAATAGGCAATAGAAAAAGCAAATAGGGAGTCAACTGTATGGGAATTCCTACTAGAGTTAACAAGAAACTTCCTACTATTCCCATTAAGATTCCTTGTAACATAGATTCTACCATTTGGTTCCCTATGAATCCTCTATAAGAAGATAGGACTTGTTTTTCTATCTCTTTATTTCTCTGATAAAGAGAATAGATAATAAATACAACCATAATAAAGGAAAAATTAAATACAGCTGTAGCAATAGATTGTAATGTTAATGTTAAAATTTCAAGAATGGGAGGCATCTATTTTCACCTACATTTTCATTTGAGTTGTTCCTGAATGACTTGAAGGGCTTTTTGCAATTGAAGGTCTTCCTCTGGTTCCAATTGAATCTTTTTTTTCAACTCTTCAGGCAATTCTACAATATAATCAGGCTCAATACCTATATCTTGAATATGAGTCCCATTGGGAGTATAGTATTTAGAAGTGGTTACTTTAATGGCCGTTCCATCTTCTAAATCAATAATATTTTGTACTAAACCCTTTCCAAAAGTTGTGGTTCCTACCAGTGTGCCTATGCCATGATCTTTAATGGCTCCAGCTAAAATTTCAGAAGCACTAGCACTATTTTCATTTGTTAATACTACTAAAGGGACTTGAATTTGCTTGGCATCGGAACGCAATTCTTCCCTTCGTCCATTTTTATCTTCTGTATAAACGATTAATCCTTCTGGAAGCAGTTCATCCGCAATCTTTGCTACAATATGCAAAAGCCCACCTGGATTATTCCTTACATCAATAATCAAACCTTTTTGTCCTTTTTCATTTAAATCCGTATAAGCTTCCATAAACTGCTTATAGGTTACTTGATCAAAACCTGTTATTTTCAAATAGCCTATATTATCATCCAAAATCTCATGATGCACTGTAGGAACGTCAATGGTAGCCCTACGAACATCTACTGTAAAAACGTCATTTTCACTTTTTCTAAATATTTTCAATGTTACTTTTGTTCCTTCTGGTCCTTTAATCATGCTTACTGCTTCATCTAGCTTTTTACCAGTTACATCAGTACCATTGACTTGAATAATCTTATCCCCTGGTAAAAGGCCTGCCTTTTCTCCAGGGCTTCCAATAAAAGGAGAAATGATGGTTATTAACTGATCTTCTGGATCAACAGAAACAATCACTCCGATACCAGCATAAGAACCTTCTGTCTCTACTTTAAAGCGCTCAAAATCTTCTTCATTATAATATACTGTATAAGGGTCACCAACTCCAGCCACCAGCCCTGTATAAGTACCTTCCATTAATTTTTCTTTATCAATCCCATCTACATAATACTTATCTAAATAGGCAGCAATCTGTTTCATTTTCCCATCTACTTTGATTTGTTCTTGCCTAGAAAAACCATACTTGAGAAATCCTATTTTTTGTACTCCAAAAAAACCCAAAAGTGGAGCGTTTAAAAGCATGGTTAGAATAATTCCTGCTATAAAACCTCCAAAAAATGTTTTTTTATTTTTCATCAAGATTGCATCTCCTTTTACTACATTCTTTCGCTTCTATATACATTGTATTGATATATGAATTTTATTATACCATAGGTTTTCAAAAAACTTCTACTTTATTTCTCTTTTACAAAAAAAAGAAAAGGGAAATCCCTTTTCTTTTATTTATTTTTAACATAGGGAAGAGGATTTGTATGATTTCCATTCAGCCGAACCTCAAAATGCACATGAGGCCCCGTTGAATATCCTGTACTACCCACTAAAGAAATCACATCTCCTCGTCGTACTGCTTGTCCTTCTTTTTTTAATAATTTTGAGTTATGAGCATAGAGAGTACTGATGGTTTTTCCATTATCTTTTCCATGATCAATAATAACCGTATAGCCATATCCTCCAATATAACGTGCTTGAAGAACGGTCCCATCCCCTGCTGCGATTACATTAGTTCCAGTAGCACCTGGAATATCAATCCCCGAATGGAAAGAATTCTTTCTACCACTAATTGGGTCTGTTCGGTACCCATAAGGAGAACTTATGTAATATCGTCCTGGAAGAGGCCACTCTAACTTTCCCCCTCCATAGGTTCGATTACTAAGAGCCGTAAGCCTTTTGATCTCATCCCCTACTTTTTTAATGGAATTTTCTAACTCTTCCAATTGTTGCTTTTGTTTTTCTCCATCCAATCGAATAGTGGCCAACTCTGCTCCTTTTCGTTTTTTCTTTTCTTCCATAGCATTACGTTGTATTGTTGTCTCATTACGCAAACTTACAATTTGCTTTTTTTTCTCTTCAATTTCCTCTTTTTGAGCTATAATTTGTTCTCTGGTTTTTTGCATCTGTGTTAAAGCATTTTGATCATACTGCATAATTTGCTTGATGTATTCCAATCGACTTAAAAAGTCTGTTAAACTTTCTGATTGAAAAAGAACTTCCAAATACCCGACTTGTCCTTTTTCATACATGTACTTGATTCTCTTTTTTAACGTTTTGTATTGTTTTTCTTCCTCTGCCTGGGCAATCGCTAATTCTTCTTCTTTTTTTTGAATAGCGGCTTCTGTTTCTTGAATCGACTTTTCCAATTCTTCAATCTTATTTTCTATTTGGTGAATCTCATTGTCCAATACCTGAATCTCATTTTTTACATTTTTTTGTTGTGCTTCATTGTTTTTTAATTCTTGTTGTGTTTGTTTTAATGTCTCTTGTAATTTTTGCTGCTGTTTTTTAATATCCTTTAAGCTTTTAGTCGTATTAGCCAATACGGGTACATTCAAACTTATAACCATCATCATTAATATCCCAAAGAAAAAAAATCTTTTTTTCTTTCCCATCTAATTCCCCCCCTAATAAAACTATACGTTTAAATGCTTTCTTACTGAAATACTACTTCCTATCATACCAATGATCCCACCTATTAATATGGAAATCGGCCCCAATACAATAAAAATATCTTTTGCATCTAAGAACGTTAATAAGTTTTGAATAACAGAAAATTCTTCATAAATTTTTCGAACAATAAACTGATAGGAAATCCAAATAACCCCTAATGGAATCAAAGCTCCTAACAAACCGATAAAAATACCTTCCACTAAAAAAGGTAATTTAATAAAAGAATCAGTAGCTCCTACATATTTCATAATATTAATTTCATTTTTGCGTATGTACACTGTTAACTTAATGGTATTCGTCATTAATAAAATACCGATCAAAGCCAAAATAGCAATTAAAATAAGACTTATAATTCGTACCATTTGATTAAAACTAATCAAAATATCTGCTGTGTCCTTTGCATGGTTAATGCTACGAATTCCTTCTACTGTTTCTAAAAAAGATAAAACCTCTCCTTGGTGTTCTGGATTTTTTAAATAGATTTCAAAGGAGGCCGAACCAGATAAAGGATTGTCTTCTTCTAGCCCGGCTAACAATTCTTCTCCGTCCTCTTTAATTTGCTCTTTAAATCGTTTCCACGCTTCTTCAGGTGAAACATATGTTACGCTTTCTATATCTGGATGGTTCCTTATTTTTTCCTCTAATTTAATCCTCTCTACCGCTGTAATATCTTCATTCATAAATGCAGTAATCCCAATACTATTTTCCAAGTCTTCCATCATATAATCCACATTGGCTGCAATACAATAGGAAATTCCTAAAATCAATAGGCAGGCAGAAATTGTTCCTATAGAAGCCAACGTCATTAATCGGTTTTTAAAAAGGCTTCCGATGCCTTGACGAATGCAATAGTGCAAGGTTCTAACTTTCATCTTCATACCCACCTTTTTTTATGTCTCGAAGAACTTGTCCATTTTCTAAGGTAATCACTCTTTTTTTCATGACATCTACAATTTCTTTGCCATGAGTAGCCATTACAATGGTTGTCCCTCTATGGTTAATATCATTTAACAATTTCATAATCTCCCAAGCTGTATGAGGATCTAAATTACCTGTAGGCTCATCTGCCAATAAAATTGCTGGATTATTGGCAATGGCCCTAGCTAAAGCTGTTCGTTGTTGCTCTCCTCCAGAAAGTTGATGAGGATAAGCCTTTGCTTTTTTTGCTAATCCTACCATAGAAAGCACCATGGGGACATTTCTACGAATTTCTCGCGGAGTAGCTTCTACTACTTCCATAGCAAAAGCTACATTTTCATATACAGTTCGATTAGGTAATAATCGGAAATCTTGAAAAACCACTCCTACTTGTCTTCGCAAATAAGGGATTTGCTTTCTCTTTAGGCAAGTAATATCATTTCCTTTTATTGTTAATTTTCCCTCTGTTGGTTCAATTTCTTTTAATAGCAATTTAAGCAATGTTGATTTTCCTGAACCACTACTCCCTACAATAAATACAAATTCACTTTTTTCTATATAAAGATTTACATTTCTAAGGCCAATGGTTCCATTTTCATATACTTTTGTAATCTCTTGTAACTCTATCAAGGGACTCCCCCTTTCTACTTGTCAACTTTATTTTACATGAATATCACAAAATTGACAACATGAGAATCACCTTTGTCCTTATTAATAAGACATTCGATCCATGTGTTGCATGTATTTTGCAACCATTAAAGCAATTTTAAAAGTAATCGCATCATCAAAAGTTCTCAAGTCTAAACCTGTATTTTTTTGGAGTTTATCTAAACGATAAACCAAAGTATTCCGATGGATATACAATTGTCTGGAGGTTTCAGAAACATTTAGATTATTTTCAAAAAATTTATTTACCGTTGTAATGGTTTCATCATCAAAATCCTCTATGGATTGTCCGTGAAGAATTTCTTTAATAAACATCTTACATAGAGGAATTGGCAATTGATAGATTAAACGTCCAATTCCTAGTTTTTCATAACCAATAATGTACCGATCAGCATAAAAGATTTTCCCAACTTCTAAAGCCATTTTCGCTTCTTTATAGGATCGTGATACATCTTTTAAGTCATTAACAATGGTTCCCATAGCTACATATACTTTACTCATAGCTTCACTATTTAAAGTATCTAAAATAATTTTAGCCATTTTTTCTACATCTTCAAAAGTATCTTTATCTTTTAGTTCTTTTACTAAAATAATATTTTTTTCATCTACAGCCGTAACAAAATCCTTCGCCTTTGCAGGAAAAATACTACGAATCACATCGATAATATTAGTGTCCCTCTCTGTATGACTTTCAATCAGGAAAATGACTCGTTTCACATTGTTTTCAATATGAAGTTTTTTTGCCCGGTTGTAAATATCGACTAACAGTAGGTTATCTAATAAAAGATTTTTAATAAAGTTATCTTTATCAAAACGTTCTTTATAAGCAATTAAAAGATTTTGAATCTGAAAAGCAGCGATTTTACCAATCTTATAAACATCTTCATCTTCTCCTTTTACCGCCACTACATATTCTACTGTGTGTTCGTCAAAAACTTTAAAAAATTGATATCCTTGCACAAGTTGACTTTCTGCTTGCGAATGAACAAAATCACTAACTGCCGTGACATATTCATCCATTCTATTTTCTTCCGTAGATGCAATTGCTTTGCCTTCCGGTTCTATCACCGTAATGTCTCTTCTTGTAATATTTTTTAATCCATCAATGGTCGTTTGTAAAATTTGGTTGGATATCATATCGTTCACTCCTTATTTAATATTTCTCAACCTTCAAGCCTACTATCTTTTTATTGTTGATCTCATTCTTATGTTTTAAACCTTTTTAATGATAATTTTATTTTTCCCCACTGGCTAGAAATAGGGCATTTTAAAAAATACCTCTCTTGTATATATATTATAGCAAAAACGCAAAAAAAAAAAGAGAAAAACACAAATTTATGTTTTTTCTCTTTTTTATGTTAATTTTTATTCAAATATAATTAGTTTGTAATGGTTAATTCTGTATCTTTATCAAATACATGGATTTTATTAATATCCATTGCTAATTTAACCGTATCTCCTGCTGTTGCTTTGGTTCGAGGATCCACTCGAGCTGTTAGATCAAATCCTTCAGCTGTTACATATAAGAATACTTCAGCTCCTAACATTTCTGTTACATTCACATCTGCACTAAAAATACTTTCTGGAGAAGATTCTAAGAAAATAGGAGTATCATGTATATCTTCAGGACGAATTCCCATAACAACTTGTTTTCCGACATAGCCACCGTCAATTAATTTTTTCCCTTTGTATTCAGGTAATTTAATTTCTGCTGTACCTAATTTTAAGAAAACATCATTTCCTTTTTTAACAGCTGTAGCTTCCATAAAATTCATTTGTGGAGATCCAATAAATCCTGCTACGAATAAATTATTTGGTTTGTCATATAAATGTTGAGGGGAATCTACTTGTTGAATAATTCCATCTTTCATAACAACGATACGTGTTCCTAATGTCATAGCCTCTACTTGGTCATGAGTAACATAAATAATAGTTGTTTGTAATCTTTTATGCAATTTAGAGATTTCAATTCTCATTTGAACCCTTAATTTAGCATCCAAGTTTGAAAGAGGTTCGTCCATTAAGAATACTTTAGGTTCCCGTACAATCGCTCTTCCCATAGCTACCCTTTGTCTTTGTCCACCAGATAAAGCTTTGGGTTTTCGATCTAGTAAATGTTCAATATCAAGGATTCTTGCTGCTTCTTTTACCCTCTTATCAATTTCGGCTTTAGGTGTTTTTCTTAATTTTAAACCAAAAGCCATATTATCATATACAGTCATATGTGGATATAAGGCATAGTTTTGGAATACCATGGCAATATCTCTATCTTTCGGTGCCACGTCATTCATTAATTTATCACCGATCCATAGTTCCCCTTCGGTGATCTCTTCTAAACCAGCAATCATACGAAGTGTTGTAGACTTTCCGCATCCTGAAGGTCCAACAAAGATAATAAACTCTTTATCTGCGATATCTAAGTTGAAATCTTGAACAGCTACAACGCCACCAGTATACACTTTTTTAATGTCTTTTAATTTTAAGCTTGCCATTGAATCAATGCCCCCTTAATTTTTAAATTCCATAAACGTTTCATTTTTTGAAAATACTGGATCTTATACGTATAAAACAAAATGCATATGAACTTTCATATACATTATGCAATGAAATAAATCTTTCTAGCATTAATATACTATATTTTACTTGCCTGTACCATTGCTTATTTAAACAAATCACTGTTTTTTCTTTTGGTTAAATTGTATAATAAATGAAATCAGCCTTTAGGTTTATCCTTTACTTTCATATGTTTCCCTATAATTTATGAAAAAAAGTTAACTCTTTCATGTATATTTTCCTTCGTTTCTTTACTTTTATTGCATTCTACTAATTCTTTTTTTCTTCCTCGTGCAACCTCACTAGCTTTTTCGATGCTCAATAAACCCTTCACCTAACACTTCTCTTACATCAGCCACAATAACAAAGGCTCTTTCATCAATTTCTCGAACAATTTCTTTTAATTTGGCAATTTGTTTTTTCGATACAACACACAATAAAACATCTTTATCTTGGCTAGTATACATTCCTCTCCCAGATAAAGCAGTAACTCCACGATCTAAAATCTCCATTAGATCTTGTGCAATTTGCTTGGAATCTTCTGAAATAATAAAAACAGCTTTGGAAAAATGAATCCCTTCTAAAATTCCATCCATCATTTTTGCTGTAATGTAAACAGCAATAATGGCATACATGGTTTTTTCTCCTCCAAAGACAAAAAAACCTGCTCCTATGATAATAGCATCAATGATAAACATTAGATTTCCCACAGAAATATGACTAAAATATAAGTGCAAAATACTGGCTGCTAGATCCGTACCTCCCGTTGTAGCAAAGCCTGCAAAAACAAGGCCTAATCCTACCCCACTGATGACTCCACCAAAAATACTAGATAACAAAAAATCTTGTGTAGGTCCTGTCATATTTTGGGTCAAATAAAGAGCCAGAGACAAATAAAGGGTTGAAAATAAGGTTTTTACTCCAAAGATCTTTCCGCGTAAAGAAAGAGCAATCAAAAAAAGGGGAATATTCACTGCAATATTCGTTACCCATAAAGGAATGCCACCTTCCCATATGGGTTGTGTTAGGGTCTTTACAATAATAGCTAACCCAGTAACACCTCCAGTTACTAAATCTTGTTTTTCAAAAAAAGCATTAATAGCAATGGCTAATAAAGTAGTGCCAACAATAATATAAATATAGTCTTTTACTAGCTCCTTCTTTGTTCTTTTCATTATAAGAATCTCCTTTTCATCTTCCATGGTTTTCTTTTGCTACATGCCAAAGAAAAACCGGTAACTGAAGCATTCTTCTCCAACGGGTAGGTTGGCGTAACAAACGATAGAACCACTCTAGTCCTATCTTTTGAAAAAAAACAGGAGCACGCTTTACCTTTCCCGACATTCCATCAAAGCTTCCTCCTACACCAATACATACTTTTACTGGTAATTGTTTTTGATGGGCTGCAATCCATTTTTCCTGTCTTGGAAAACCAAGTCCTACCAATAGAAGGTCCGGCTTGGTTTCATTTATTTCTTGCAATATAGCTGGTTCATCCTCTTTTGTAAAATAACCATGGTGCCAGCCTACAATCTGCAATCCTGGATATTTGGCTTTCATTTTTTGGGCTGCTTCTTCTGCTATTCCTGGAGCTGCTCCTAAAAAATAAACCGTAAATGAAGTATCCTTCATTCGTTGAAATAAATTTTGAACAGTATCATATCCAGCTACTCTCTCTGGAAGGGGATTCTTGCCCAGCCTAGATGCGATGACAACACCAATGCCATCAGGTATTACTAAGTCTCCATTTTGCAAAACTTCAGCGAATTCTTGATCTTCCCTAGCTGTCATAATCATTTCAGGATTTGGCGTATAAACACTCTTACACTCATTCCCCTGCATAAATGTTAAAATTTGTTCTATGGTTTGTTCCATCGTAATAATATCAAAAGGAACCCCCAAAACACTGATTCTTTTTCCCATGTTTTTCTCCCTTCTTACTATTATAGATATATGAAGCAAAGCTAAAATCTAGTATACAGGATCATTTAAACTTCTTTTATTATAGTATGTCCTGAATCATCTGTAAAGAATGCAAGAATGACATATAAAAACCAGAAGGTTTTCCTTCTGGTCTTTTTATTTTCTTAATAATTCTAACAAAAACTCATCATTTTTTTTTGCTTTTTTAATAAGATCTTCTGATATTTTTTCTAATTTTCTTACTTCTTCATCATAGTATTTAAAAAGATATCCAATTTGGGCTTGTATTTTTTCCACCTCTAATTGAAAAATATCTCCTGCTGTCGGCATTTGTAGAACTTGCAAATAATAATCTACTTTGGGGTCATAGGCAAATCCTACCATAGGCACCTTTTGAATCCCTGCAAAAATCAAAGTATGAAGTCGCATACTTAAAATAAGTTTCATTGTTCCAACAATCCCTAATAACTCCCTTGAATCATATTGATGTGTTAATAAGTAAGCCTGATTTTTCATTGTTTTCTGTACTTCTTGACTCATACTCAAATCATGAGGATATTGCATGGGAATAAAAACAATATGGACTTGGTAATGATCCACAATGTAATCACAAATGGCTGCAATCTGAGGTAGAAACAGATGAGACTGTTTCCAATCCCGAACTGAAACACCTACCAAAGGACGATCCAAAGGAATATCCTCTTCTTGTAACAATGTAAAAGCTTGCTCCTTCGAAATACCTTCTAATGTAAAAACAGGATCTGCTGTTACATAGATCGGGGGTTTCTTAATTCCCAATTTATCTACTTCTTTTTTTGATAATTCTTCCCTTAAGGTAATCAGATCCACTTCATTAATAATTTTCTTTACTAGTTTTCGATTGTATGATTTATTTAGGGGACCAATCCCATTAGAATACAGCATAACCTTTTTTCCCATTAGCTTTGCAATACGAATAATACTTAGATAATACAAGAGTGAACGTGTACTAGTCTCATCTTGTAATAAAGTACCTCCCCCGCTTAAAATAAGATCTGCTTTTCGAATACCAGACAATACATGAAAAGGATGAAAGGCATGTAGTGCTTCAATTCCATAATTTTGTCGAGTATTTTGTGGATTATTAGAAAGTGCAGTGATATGAATATTAGGATCTAGTTGCTGAAGATTTGAAGTAATAGCCATTAAAATCGATTCATCTCCACAATTTCCAAAACCAAAATATCCCGAAATCAATACTCTGCTCATAAACGTTCCCTTCTTCAATTCATTATCTCATTCTACATTTCATAGGGTTTAACAATAGGAGAACGGGACTTCTCTTCCCATCCTTCATACTGATTTCTCATAAACATAATAAAAGCTGCAACAATCCAAAAGTAAGTCACCATCGTAGGTACTTCAAAAATATTTTCTCCAAAGTTATGAATCATAACTCCAAGTAAACCTGCTAAAGCTCCTTGTACCAAAGTACAATCATGACGATCTGGAATTAGTCGAACAGTGCGATAACCCCATATGAAAACTTGATACAATAAAAAAAACAAGAGCCCCAACCCAACAAAACCCATTTCTGCCAAAGTTTTCATATAATAATTATCCATATAAAAAGGGGAGAGCTTATTATTCATTGCAACGGCTCCACCATAACGTCCTAACCCTAGGCCCCACCATATATTAGACTCTTTAAGGGCTTCCCAACCTTCTAACCAACGGTAAAGCCTTCCACCTTCTGCACTTCTTTCCCAATAAGCAGGAGAAAGCATATATAAAATACGATTGGAAATAGAAGGAACAAACAAATAAATCAAAAGTCCTCCAATAAAAACAGGAATAATAAAACGTTTATCTTTCATAAGAAAGAAAAATACAATAGCAACTCCAAAACCAAGCCAAGCTCCCCTGGAAAAGGTAACCAAAAGGCATAGCGACATTATAAAAGTACTACCTAAATAAAATATTTTTTTGATCAAATCCTTTTCTACAAAAAAGAGAGATAAGGCCATAGGAGCAAATAAGGTCATCACACTCCCTAATACATTGGGACTATAGACAATCGAGTAAGCACGAGTCCGAATGGTCTCCGTGCTATCTACCCAGTTTCCTAACATTTCTGCTCCTGTCACATATTGATAAACTCCATGAGTACCTAAAGCGGTCCCTACAAGGACTAAACCTATAAATAATTTTTTAGCTCCTTCTCTTGTATGAAGCAGTTGAATCACAAGAAAATACCAAAACATATATTGAACTACCGCTCTTAGTCCCTCAATTCCTATATGTAAATCCAAAGAGTTTAAGCTTACATGAGTGATTCCTAAACCAATAAAGAGAAATAAAGGAACGTCTAAAGGAGTCCATTTATACTTTTGCTCTTTCCGATTTACAACAACTTTATATCCCCATAAAACAAGGCAACCTAATAAAAGCAACTCATCCCATACACTACCTAAAAGAGTACTTCCTGCAAATTTTCGCATTATAAAATTGATAAAGACAAAAAGAGCTAAAATATAGGTTGCTTTTTCATAATCATATAGAATGAAAATTCCTAGGGCAATAACAGCCAATAAAGGAACAGCAATTAAAAATCCTTTCCATGCTGCCAATGCTCCAAATAACAATCCACCTAAAAAGATTAGGAAAAAATTGACTTTCTCCATATTATCACCACATTTCAATTCTTAATTCGATCATACAATCTTTTAAGTCCGCTCTGTTGCCAATAAAAGAAAATCGTTTTTCCCCAAAATTGTAGAATCAAAGACCCAAGTAGTAAAAGAGAAAAAACCCATATTCTACGAAGTACCCATGTACTACGAAACGTATGAATCACTCCATACCCTAGAGTCCACCCCCACAAAAATCGACTTCCGTAAATCCAAGGTCCTTGTTCAAATTGTTTTTTGCCTTCAACAAATAAAGAAACAATCAGGCTCTGTTTTCCAATGGTATGTAATCCATCAAAAAAAGGAGCTGTTTTTTCATTTCTATCTTGTGTCCATCTGAAAATAGAAGATTCCAAATAACGAGGTTTCTTATTGATATACAAAGTCCACTTTTTACAACATAAGCTTTGTTTATTCCATTGTTTCCATTTCTCTGCTACTTTTTTAAATGTACTATGCTGGTACCAAACACATATCATTAGTGTCCATCTCCCAATGATACTATTGGCAAAGTACCCTTTTAATTTCATTGGCATTGTACTCACCTCTTTAGAAATTCAATGGATTCAATTAGTCCTGATGCTTGAGCCGTTTGATTTTTTACCCAATGATAAGCACCTATACGAATTTCTTGGCCTCCAATTTCAATAATAGGCCCTTTTACTGCAACAGTAGCTTCAATGGTAAATACAATATCTTTCAAAACAGGATGTGTAGCCGTTTTGATTTCACCTTCTGCTGTTTCAACATATACTTTTGCTGGCTCATAGGTAAGAGAAGTTACTTTTGCACTAACAAAATTTTGTTTTGCAAATAATTGATCGCCTTCTTTAAATGCTAATGCAACTTCTTCTGGCATTTCTTTCGCTCGTACTGTATAGATAATAGATTGTTGTTCTGATGCATTGCCTCCAAAAGTGCTTTTTCTTGTAATTCCCCTATATCCAATTCCCACAATAAGTAACAATAAAACAAGCAAGACAGTTAAATCCACAATATTTATCAAACCAAATAACTTTCCTTTTTCATCTACTATTTTCATTGATTAACTCCTTTCTTCCTTTTGCTCTTCTTCTGGATCTGCTCATAAATATGAATATGCTGTTTTACCATTTGTTCTGCTGAAAATTGTTCTTTCACCTCTTGGTAAAAAGTTTCTCCAAGAACCTTTCTCTTTTGAGGATCTAGAGCTAATTCTTCAATATATTCCGCTAGACAATCCACATCTCCCACTGGAAATAAAAGTCCTGAATGATTATGCTGGATCATTTCAGGAATTCCCCCTACTTTAGAGCTAATAGTCGCTTTTTTTTGTCTTGCGCACTCTAATAAAACATAAGGAAATCCTTCACTATAAGAACTAAGCACATGAATATCAATGGCATTATAAAAAGAAACCATATCATCCACATGACCTAACAAATGAACATGAGATTCCAATTTATGTTGGTGAATTATTTTCTCATATTCAGATCGTGTCTCTCCTTCTCCCGCAATCAAAAAATGAATAAAGGGATATTTCCTGATTACTTTTTGGGCTGCTTTTAATAAAATTTCAATTCCTTTTATGGGATGAAGGCGTACTGCACTTCCTATATAAACCTCATCTTCCTTATAAGAGAGATCATATTTTTTTAAAAAAGAGCTAGGATCTTGCACCTTTAGATGTGAATTCATATCAATACCATTGTATGTAACAAAAATTTGTTCTGAATTAAAATGTCGCTTTTCTAACAATTGCTTAAAATCTTCTGTTACTGCAATCTGATAAGGAATTCTTCGAAGAGCTACGGAATTAATATTCGTGTAAATCCATTTTTTATATAAGCTTTCTGTAAAATCCAAACGATAATCACTATGGATGGTGGTTACAATAGGAATGTCAATAAATGCCTTTAAAAACACAGCTATAAAATTAGCTCGAGCACCATGACAATGTAAAAGATCATATTTTCCTTCTCTTACTATCTTTTCAAGGTTTTTTACAATGGATAAATTATAGCGTTTTTTTTGTATAACGACTGTTAAGGGAATCCCTGCTTCTCTCGCTGCTCGAGTAAAACCCCCTTCCATCATACAAACAAGCATAACATCCATATGGTTTTTTAACTCTTTCAGCAGAGTGATGACATGGGTTTTCGCTCCCCCTGTATCTCCACCACTAATTAGATGTATTACTTTCATCATCCATCGCTGCCTTCCTATGAATCTTTTAAAGCTGCGTCCAATACTTGGGCTAGCCTTTTCGTTAACATCTTTCTTTCATATTGTTGGATTTCTTCCCAATTTGGATGAACCATTTCTTTTTTCTCATCCCATTTTTCATACAATATGTGGATATTTTGTTTTATTCCAGGAACATCTTGACTATCTGCAACGTACCCTGTTTGGGTTTCCTTTAATAAAGCTGCAGCCACTCCTGCCTCTGGTGCTAAGGCTAAAATAGGACGCCCTGTATTGATATACTCAAACACCTTGCCTGTATAAAAAGTCTCTGCTCCTCGTCCTGCTCCTATAATCAATAACAATACGTCGGATTCCAATAACTTTTCAATGCTATCACGATGTTTCATATAAGGAAGTATCTTTACAACTTTCCCTAAACCATATTTTTCTATTTTTTCGTCCATGCTTTTTTTAACATACTCTCCGATTAAACGAACCTCTATTTTCTCTTCTTCTATTTTTTCTTCTTTTATCAACTCATGAAGAGCCTGAAAAAAAGAATCCGGTTTTCGTCGGCCATACATGGCACCAGTATAGGTAATAATCATTTTTTCATTATGCGGTACTTCTCGTTCAAGACCATTAAAATCGTCTTCATCATATCCGTTGGAAATCACAACAGAATTTTTATTCGTTAACACAGAATAATCTTTTTGAAAATTTTGTAGCATAATGGGCGTGTTGGTAATAAAAAAGTCACAATTTTCAACGACTGCCTTTTCCATTTCCTTTTCTTTTTTCATACGAATTTTAGAATAATTCATGTCTAAAATATAAGGATTATTGGTCCATTCATCACGAAAATCAACAACCCAAGGAATATGAAGAAATTCTTTTTTCAAATAAAGCCCTAGTAAATGATCACTATAAGGGTAGGAAGTAGTATAAATAACATCTATTTTTTCTCGAGCGACCACTTCTTTAGCTACCTCACGATTTAAAAATTGCCATACTCTTTCTCCATCTGGGTAAATTAACTTTCTTGAAATCCATTTGCCTCCTAAGCCAAAAATCCCTGGCCATTCTCGCATATCATAAGGCTTTGTACGAATGATTTTCAAATCTTTGGACACATCTTCTAAAAGAGAAGGATCTTGAATATGATTCTTTACTTCTTGCCGTGTGAAAACAATAGGCTCCCAATCAAATAAAGGTAGGTATTTTGCAAATTTAGCTGTTCGCTGTACTCCAGCTCCTCCCATCGGCGGAAACTGATAAGCGATCATAAGTACTTTTTTCATAGGATAGATCCCTCATTCTTTTTCCCTAGTAAGAAATAATGAAACCCTACTTGATTTAAATCCTTTTCGTCCCAAAAATTACGAGTATCTAAAATCATAGGATCCTTCATAACTTGTTTCATTCGTTGAAAATCCAAATGTGCAAAAGCTTGATGATTCACGCCTAAAATAACCAAACTACTATCTTCCAATGCTTTCCATAAATCTTTTTGTAAATAGGGGCAATCTTTTACATGTGGATCCACTACAACAAGCTCTATGTCTTCTTCTTGTTCTAAAAGGTGAATCAACTGAACTAAAGGACTTTCCCTCATATCATCAATATCTGGTTTATAAGTCACACCTAAAATAACTACTTTTTTTCTACCTTCTACAGTGCTCAAAATTTCCATTGAACGTTGTAATACATGAGCAGGCATACTGTCATTAATAGTACGACCTAAAGCAATCATTTTTGCTAATTGGGGCTGCTTTTCAATAATAAACCAGGGATCAATAGCTAGACAATGTCCTCCTACTCCTGGACCTGGCTGATGAAGATTCACCCTCGGATGTTGGTTAGCCAATGCAATGACTTCCCAAGCATTAATATTCATAGCTTCACAAATCTTAGCCAATTCATTCGCCAAAGCAATATTTACGTCCCGGAAAGTGTTTTCCATTAACTTACACATCTCAGCTGTTGTTGCATCCGTCAAGAAAATATCTCCTTTTACAAAGGTTCGATATAAATCCCGTACTGCTTCACAAGAACGTTGGTTTATACCTCCTACAATTCGATTGTTTTCTACCAACTCCATTAAAATTTTGCCTGGGAGAACCCGTTCTGGTGAGTGAGCGACAAGAAGTTCTTCCCCCACCTTTAGACCTGACTGAGATAAAATAGGCACTAAAAGTTCTTCTACAGTCCCTGGAGGAGAGGTAGATTCCAAAACAACAATATTCCCTTTATGTAAATAAGGTATCATGGACTGTGCTGCTGCTTCTACATAGCTCATATCTGCTGTTTTATCTTCCTTCATGGGAGTCGGTACAGCAATAATAAACACATCCGCTTCTGTTGGTTCCGTTGAAGCTGTAAGATTACCTGATGTTACCGCTGCTTGAACCATAATATCCAAGTAAGGCTCTTCAATAATAATCTTTCCTTGGTTTAACGCTTGTACCACATCTTGATTCACATCAACTCCAACAATTTGATGTCCATGTGTAGCAAACATCGCCGCCGTAGGTAATCCTATATATCCTAAACCTAAAATACAAATCTTCTTTTTCATATTTATATACAACCTCCCTTACCCAACATTAAGAGTATCGATATTCATTTCCTTTTAAGTTTATCATGTCTCTATAAATTGTCAATTTATTTTTCTTCTATCTACGCTTTTTAATCAGCTTTGCCGGATTTCCTCCTACAATGGAATACGGCTCCACATCTTTAGTTACAACTGCTCCCGCTCCAACAACCGATCCTGTTCCAATGGTAACTCCTGGTAATATAATCACACGGGCTCCAATCCAAACATCATCTTCAATCACAACAGGTTTTGTAGGTCCATCTCCTTGATCCATCATGGGAATCTGGGCGTTCTGGATCTGATGGTTCCTTGTATAAATCAATACATCCGGTCCCATCATTACATGATTTCCAATGGTTAAGGGCCCCTGTACCCTACAATGTAAGCCCAAGCCTGAGCGTTCTCCGATACGAATGTCTTTCCCTGATCCAAAAAAAGCCCCGTGTTCAATATTACAGGTTTTGGATGCATAGGGAAAAATTCTACGACAAAGAGCTCGACGAATCTTTTTGGCTCCTAAAGAATACCAAGCATCGGAAGCTGGCAAATGACGAGCAATAAAATAATATAACCCTAAAGCAATCCAACGCATTTACTTCCCCCCTTCTCCATGCTTTTTATTGGTACGATTTAAAAATATTTTGCATTCTGATTTAATTTCCCCTGTTAGGTACAAACAAACAAAATAAATAATAATTCCCAGTACAACCAATAAACCTAAAGTTACTAAACGGATGGACCATCTTTGTTTTAAAAAATAAAGGATTCCACCCATAAAGAGTCCACTCCCTAAAATACGTAAAAAAGTTTTTAGGGGAAGATGCCATTTCAATTTTTTACGGCTGCCTATATAAGACATGATAAAATACACCCCATAAGCAATCATGGTAGTCATAGCTGCTGCTTGGTATCCATAACGTGGAATACACCATAAATTTAATAAAACATTAATGGTAGCACTAACTAAACTATAGTAAAAAACCATTTTTGTTGTGGCTGTTAATTCCCAAACTTTATTGTTGTATTCAGTAAGTCCTAATAATCCCATTCCCATGGCAACCCAAATCATAACAGGCCATCCAGGTACATAGGCTTTATCTAAAAAAACTGTAGCCAAGGGACAAGCCAATACTGAAATTCCTATGATAGCTGGGATCACTAAGATTAAATAATAACGCACTGCTTGGGATAATAAAACTTTCGTATATTCCACATCCCCTTCATTCCACGTTTGTAAAATCATAGGATAAACTCCACGCATAACCCCTGTTAAAATCAGATTAAAACCTGCTGCCACTAGAGAATAATTACCATAATAGATGGCTACATAGGAACTATTATAAAAATATTGAATCATGTATCGATCAGATAAGTTTAATACAGACATGGTAAATGTGACTCCTAGTAATGGAAGACCATAGTGCAAAAAACTTTGCAACATGGTCTTCGAACAGTATTTCCAACGAATATACCGAAAAATCTTTAAGCGATAACTAATCAAAACCATTACTATCAAGTCAACAAAAGCATAAACAAGTAGTAAATATTCGATTTGAGAAGAGAAAAAAAACACAATGACTGTAATAAAAAGCAACTTCATTCCAATGGAAAAAACAGCTATTATACCATTGAATAAAATACGTCTTTGAGCGGCTAATAAACTAAGTAAAATTTGTGTTCCACTAAAAAATACAAAAACAAAAAAACCTAACCAAGACAATCGAAGGAGGGAAGGTTGGATTCGATTGGACATTATTTTTAAAAAAACACCCGTTCCTCCCAACATAAAGGCATTCACGAATAACCAAGCAAAAAAACTAGTAGAATAAAATGCTGGTAACTGTTCATTTCGTTCACTACTATCAAAATACCGAAAGACAGAATGCATAAGCCATCCTAAAAAAAAAGCTTCCATCGTCATAACCGTTGTATTAATTAACGTATATTGCCCAAAATCATAAGGATCAAAATAACGAGTATAGAGGGAAAGGGCTAAAATTCCTAAAACCCCTTCCAGCATTTTTGCAATTAGAAAGACTAAAGTATCTTTTGCCATTCCCCTTTTTTTTAATTGTAAAGAATTCATTATCAGCACCTCATCGTCCAACACAATCGACATCAAATAATTTTCCCATCATACTTCATGATTTATTGTATTCTATAATCACCACGGATCATAATCCATCCATCTGCATCCATTTCAAATCCTCGCCCATCAGAACGTGGAATCAATAGTAAATGATATTGTGGAATGGTTTCTTGCTGCTTAATATCCGTACCTGCTGTTATATTTTGCAGTCCACCAGATTCACTTGCGATGGCTTTCGCTCGACCACTACGTAAAATCATTTCTGTTCCTTGTTCTCCTATGATTGTTTGTCCCTTTTTAACCTCGATGACTTCATATGTAGGAGCTTTTATCCCTGCTTCTTTGATACGAAATTGAATCAAAAGATCTACTTGTTCTAATAGTTCATCTTTACTCATTGGCAATGAGGGCTTATTCGTTTCACTATCAGGATTGGAAGGAGTTGTTTTTCCTTGAATCATACTTAAAATCTCATTAACTCTACGATCTACATAACTTTTTGAAACCAAAGGATCTCCTTGACTGCCTGGTTCTAATCCTGCTTCTACCC
Source organism: Candidatus Epulonipiscium sp. (assembly GCA_012520595.1). GTDB lineage: Bacteria > Bacillota > Clostridia > Lachnospirales > JAAYNZ01 > JAAYNZ01. The sequence continues at coordinate 22,399 of JAAYNZ010000150.1, forward strand.
AATCCAAAGGAAAAAATAAAATAACCAATAACATTATACTAAAGATTCCTATTATCCAATTTTTTTTATTTCTCAACACTTTCGCCTCCTTTTTCTATTTCTATTTATTTTTTAAAAAGAGGTTGAAAATCATACGTAATCATCTTCCCCTCCACTCGAAAACGAAGTATAGCAAATTGATTGTGCAAGTCTACTCCTAAAGAAGCATCTGTATGGTAGAATAGTCCATTTACATCCATATAGCGAATTCCTTCATAGAGTGTACTTCCCCATTCGTACCCACTACCATTAATAACAAAAATATTTTTCCCTGTCTTTTCTTTGTATTCTTTTAAAACCTTGTGAAAAAGTTTTCCTTCCAAAGAATCTTTAAAACCATTAATCGGATCTAAAGGATCCTTATTTGTCACAATAATAATATGATCTTCTGTGGTTCCTTCTAAATCTCTTTTCAACCATTTCCATTGATCTGCATAGGTGGTTCGAATTCCATTTTTTGAAGTAGCTAACTGAATGACTTTAACATTTTGATAACTTTGTACTTGGTATTGGTCTTTCCAAGAGTAATAAGGATGGCTCATGGAAAATCCTGATGGATCTGTATATCCTGCAAAAATACTGAAGGCTGCATTTTTACCTATTTGTTGCAACATTTTTCGTTGAACAATCCCATCTAAAAGATTATTTTTTCCTACTGTACTACCAAATACCGTAATGTCAAATCCTGCTTCTTCCATTTTTTCTGCTAATGTCTGTTGAAATGGATCTTGAAAAGGAGTATTATCTGGAATCACTAAATCCGATACTTGGGTTGGATAGACCGCATAAAGATCATCCATATACAAGGTACTTGCATGTGGAATATCATTTTGCAATGCCGTGATATAGATTCGTTCTAATGAAATGGGATATTGTACTGCAGAAGGAATGGATGCTTGAACATATTTCCATCCTGTCCAATCTATATGATCTGCAAAATCAATAGTATGCGTTGTCCCTTTTTGGTCTTTAATACGTCCTCTTAACCAATGTCCTTTACCATCACCATAGACCCAAAGTCCAAGACCTATGGGCTGTCCTTCTATGGCTTTGGGGCTTATCCATTCTACATATGCAGCTTGGGTCTCTGCCTCTTTTTGCTCAAGCCCATAATGAAATTGTATGGCACTTTTTCCTGTTTTAACAGCCTCTTGGGTATAGGTTCCCCCTACTTTTACATAAGAAGGGTAACTAATAAAACGAACCTTGCCTTTTTCCTCAAAAGAATCAATCAGTTGCTTTTGATCTCCAATCATAATATAACCGTATACTTTAGTATCCCCCATTTGTCCTTCAATGGGTCCATGTCCTTCTTTGGAACCAGCAATAAAAATATTATTTTCCACTCGACCTAAGGCAGGATCTACATACCATTGTATTTTCTGTCCATTTACTTTTCCTTGAAACCCATCCTTATCTAATCCTACAATCGAAAGAGCCAGCTTTTGTTCTGGTTGAATTTTAATAATCCTTGGGCTCATTTCCAAGGCAACAGGCGTATCCATAACTGTAATTGTGGTTGTTGCTTTGATATTTCCAATATGAGCTGTAATTTTACCTTGCCCTGAAGTTTCTGGATAAAATACCGCTCCATTCCAATGACCTTCCACACCCTCTACTTCCCACAACACTTGGTCTAGCGATACAGGAATCGGGTTGTAGTATTGATCATATCCACTAATCTCAAAACGAACACCTGTCTTTTGAAAGACTCTTGGAACATCTGTTTTTAACTGCATTCCTGCAAGACTTCCTTGAGGTGCTAAACTAAATACCCCAATACCATTCACTACTTTTCGTTGGGCACCATCGGATAAGGTATTAAATACCTGTAATTGATCTTTTCCTAAAGGGCGTCCTACCATGGTCGTGGATCCACCCCCATCAAAATGCATAGCTTCGTAAGCCCCGTATTGCTTTGCAATAGCTGCCAATTCATTATGTGTTAAACCAATGCTGTGACTTCTACCATCTATAGCAAAAAACATCACTTTTTTTCCATCTTGGGATACACCTATCAAAGTTCTAGGATGTCTTTTATTAGGATCCACTACATAACCTGGATTGGTAGTCACTTGCCCTTGGTGAAGAATTTTACCACCCCCACTAATAGCTGTTCTAATCTGACTCAGATCCAAAGAAGGCGACATATCTAATAAGGCCGATTGTCCTACAGCATAGAAAGATAATTTTTCTTGGGCTGTTTTTTCATCCATAATAATAAGGTATCCATTTTCTGGTATGCCTACTATTTCGCCTTTACCAGAAATATGTACAATAGTATTATCCTGTACTACGATCTTATATAGCCCTGGATATCGCTTATCAATATTAGCTGTATCAAGACCTATTTCCCGATCCACATAAACAGGTTTTGCAAAATGAGTAATCCGATTAAAACCATGTAAGTCAATATGTGAATCATTGCCATTATAAAACTTCATATAAAAACGGAGAAAATCAATAAAAGGAGAGCCGTTTTGATGAACGAAAAAACTTGCATTA
>JAAYNZ010000151.1 GCA_012520595.1 Candidatus Epulonipiscium sp.
AAAATCTAATGGTCCTTCGTGGTGTTTCTAAATTTTTTGCTGCTCCAGGATTACGTCTTGGTTATGGAATTTGTGGAAACTCTTCTCTTTTAGAAACCATTCAACAACAAAAAAATCCTTGGACTTTAAATACATTGGGAAGTTTTGCTGGTGAAATCATGTTCGAAGATTATGAGTACATGGAAAAAACTAAAGTATTAATCGGAAAAGAAAGAAATCGGATCTATAAAGAATTATTAACTTGGCCAGAAATTCATCCCTATCCACCTATAGCCAATTTTATTTTAGTAAAAATAAAAAAAGAAAATCTTTCTGCCTCTAAAGTTTTTGAAAATCTAATTCAACAAAAAATGATGATACGAGACGCTAGTAGTTTCCCATTTTTAGATCCTCGTTTTTTCCGTTTTTGTTTTATGATGCCTGATCAAAATGATCAGTTGCTTGCTGCTCTAAAACTTATTCTAAACCAAGATTGATAAATAGATATCTATATGGATAAAATATAGTAAAGGAGAGTTGTTATGTTTAAATGGAAAGAAAACTTAAGCTGCAATATTGAAGAAATCGATGGTCAACATCAAAATCTATTGAAATTAGGACAAGAATTATACGATCTTCTAAAATTGGGTAATGACGTGGATAAGTATGATGACATTATGAAGGTGCTATCAAAACTAGCTGATTATACTGTCTATCACTTCGGATATGAAGAGGAACTTCTAGCAAAACATAGGTATCCTCTATTAGAAAGCCATAAAAAGCAACATCAATCTTTTGTCACTAAGATTGATGAAACCCTGAAACAAGATATTGATTCAAAACAATCTTCTATTACAATGGAAATGATTATGTTTATTGCCGATTGGATTGAAAAACATATCTTAGGTTCTGATCATCAATATGCCTCTTTTTTAAATCAAAAAGGAATCCATTAACCTTCACTCTCTGTCCATCCTTTCATATACTAATATAGAATAGAACTTCAATCCAGTTGAAGTGTAAACTTTAACTGGATTTTCATTTATTTTATAAAGAAAGGATGAGAATTGTGTCACCTCAAAATCGTTATCCTGAAATGTACAGACAAGATCAAGGAAAGCTATCCATATCTGTACGTGCCCAAGAGCAATTTATTCCCATTGAAGATGCTGAAGTACTTCTTAAAGCTACTGGAGAAGAAGCTCCTATTGAAGTTTTAAAAACAGATCGTTCTGGTCAAACAGAAACCATTGACTTACCTGCACCTCCTCTAGAATGGAGCCTAGAACCTACAGAAAATAAACCTTATGCCGAATATACCATTGAAGTTCGAAGGGCTGGATTTGAACCTTTAATCGTCGAAGGGATTCAAGTTTTGCCCAATACAGTTGCCTTACAGGATGCAAAATTACCTCTTCAACGTAACTTAACACGTCAGGAAAATATTGTTATCATCCCTCCCAATGTGCTCTATGGAAACTATCCTCCAAAAATTCCTGAAGCTGCTGTAAAACCAGAACCTCCTGCTACTGGCTATATTGTTTTGGACCAGCCAGTGATTCCGGAATTTATTATTGTTCATGATGGGGTTCCGGATGATCCTTCTGCTCCTAATTATTATGTTCCCTATAAAGATTATTTAAAAAATGTTGCTTCTAGTGAAATTTATGCTACATGGCCTATTGAAACCATTCGTGCTAATATTTTAGCCATTTCCTCCTTTGCCTTAAACCGTATTTTTACTGAATGGTATCGTGGAAAAGGAAAAAACTTTAATATTACAACTTCCACTGCTTATGATCAAAAATATGTTCATAATCGAAATATCTATCGTGAAATTTCTCAAATTGTTGATGAAATATTTACCAATTATGTTACCCGTCCTGGCTTACGTCAACCCCTTCTTACTCAATATTGTGATGGTGTAAAGGCCCAATGTCCTAATTGGATGACCCAGTAGGGATCTAAGGACTTAGGTGAACAGGGGGTACCTACCTTGGATATTTTGCGCAATTTTTATGGCTCTACGATTTATTTAGGAACAGCTGCACAAGTTGCAGGAGTCCCTGCATCCTACCCAGGCTATAATCTACAAGTTGGTTCTAGTGGCCCTGCTGTAAGGATTATCCAGCAACAATTAAATGGAATCTCTAATAATTATCCTGCTATTCCTAAACTCCGAACTGATGGAATCTTTGGTAGCCAAACAAAACAAGCTGTTGAAATTTTTCAAAAAGTATTTCATCTTCCACCTACTGGAATTGTAGATTATCCAACTTGGTATAAAATTTCTGATATTTATGTTGCCGTAAAACGCCTTGCAGAACTCACTTAAACGAAAAGCCCTGCGATAAATCGCAAGGCTTTTCAAGAGGGCGGGGTAATAAAATAACTATTGTTGACAATTCTAGTATACTATATTTTTTATTCTTCGCCTGTAGGTTTTTGGTAGGGAAAAAATAATAATGATAGTCCAATAGTCCTATTTTTCAATACTAGGATCCATCTTGATTTTATAACACATTCTTCTTATACATCATATAGTAATATTAACTTCATTAGAAAGGATGTGACCATATTATCATGAGAGCACAAGCTTATTTTCGATTGCTTCATGCAGTTCCGAATGCTCCTGCTGTAGATATCTATTTTAATGGACAAAAGGTAGCTAAAAGCTTATCTTATCAAGGATTTACTCCCTATGCTCCTATAACTCCTGGAAATTATCAAGTCCGCATTTTTCTTTCCGGACAAATGAAAAATCCTTTACTTGATACAACTCTTCGAATTATTCCTAAAACTATTTTTACCTTTGCTGTTATTGGACTCACTCCTCGAATTGAACTCCTTCCCATCGAAGACCCAAAGGAAAATCTACCACCAGGAAAACTAGGACTTCGCTTTGTTCACCTTTCCCCTAATACTCCCCGATTGGATATGCTTTTAGCTACTGGCCCAACACTATTTGAAAATGTAGGATATAAAGAAACTGCCGGATATATTCCTTTATCGCCTGGAAAGTATGCCATAAAACTAGTACCTACAGGAAGAACCCAAAGTCTCTTATATGTTCCTAACATTCGCTTAACTTCTGGACGATTTTATACTATTTATCTTGTTGGTTTATTAGGAAACCGACCTCCTCTACAAGTTTTAATTCCATTAGATGGAAACTCCTATTTGCATTTTAGTTAACTATTTTATCATAGGTATTTACACAACTTTCATGCTTTAATCATCCTATCGAGTTGTTTCTATTTATTGAATAAGAAACAACTCGATATTTTTACTCAATACACGTGTAATATTGCTTATTATCGAAGTTCTTGGAAGCTCCGCAACAAATTTAATTCCCCATAGCCCCATTCTCGATTAGGATAAACTAAATTTTGTTTTCGAGTGGCTCCTCGAATTAAATATGTTTTTGCTTTTCTTGTATCCATTTCTACATCATTTCCTTTTAAAATTCCCCATTCTAGTAATAAAGCGGATGCTCCTGCTGTGTAGGCTGCAGCTACACTAGTTCCTGTCATCTTTCCATAGCCTCCTCCTAATGTAGGTCCTTCAATATCTACCCCTGGTGCTACCAAATCTGGTTTCATTTCCTGATCCCTTGTTAACCCTCGACTAGACCCTAAATATAAGCTGCTATCTTTATGATTATACGCCCCTACTGTAATGGTCCCTATGGTAGTTCCTGGCACCGTAATAGTCGTAAAAGGAATCGGTTGTAAAAATTGTGTTTCTGGCTGAATCCATCCTTTCCTAGGTAACCAGGCATCGTAACGCCCGTCAACAATAAAATCCCCATATAATTGAATGGTCCAAATTCCCGGCGTTGGATCGGAAAACCCAATGGTAATGACTTGATCACCCGTCTTACGTTCTACCAATTGATAGGTAACATGAACCACTGTTTTTTCTAGAATAAAAGGAACGACTTCCTGGGTTATTAAACGGGGGGAAATCCTATCGATTTTCTGTCCTGTAGGTGATATGATGGAGATGGACATTTTATCTGGAGCATAATTCCATATGTGCATTGTAAATCCTGTCTCTCCTTCTGCTACTTTACATTCCAAATTAGCAACAGATTGATCCTGTAAGTGCCCACTAGTATGATGGGCTGTATTTCCTTCATTTCCTGCTGCTGTGACAATAACAACCCCAATTTGACTACCTATTTTAGCCATATAAGACTCTACTACTGAGCTTCCGTCATGACCTCCCTCATTGGTGCCTAAGCCAATATTGATAACTAAAGGCCTTTTAAGTTTTTTTGCTGTTTCTACTAAATACTTGATCCCCATTAAAATATCGGTGCTTTGATATACTACTGCATCTAGATTATCAATCTGTTGTTGCTCTTTTAAATAGGATTTAGCTGGCTTTAGTTTAACCACTAAAAATTCTGCATCTGGAGCTGCCCCTATAAATTCTTCTTTACTTCGATCCATGCCTCCTGCTACACCGGCTAATAATGTACCATGTCCTGTCAAATCCCTTTCTTTTACATATGAAAAAGGATCTTTTTGTTGTAGTGCCTTATTTATTTCTTGCTCTGTATATTCTGTTCCATACTCAAATCCTTCTGGAGGTGTTCCTGATAAAGCTTGATCCCAGATTCTTTGAATACGTGTTGTATTATCCTCGTATAAAAAAACAGGATGAGTATAATCAATTCCTGAATCAATAAATCCAAGTAAAACCCCTTGACCACGCAAAGGCACATAAGGATGTTCATGAAATAACAAAATATCACTTGCTTCTAAAGCAGAAGTATCATAAGGGCCAAATAAAATAGGTGGGGTATAATATAAATGACTCTTTAATTGATCTAGTACTATCTCCGTCATATTTTGAGGAATATGTAATACTCCATACTGCTCATCTAAAATCTGCAATTGAACCTGAGGATATTCTTTAAGTTTGTTTTTTAGCCATGCTAAATCTTCATATTCAACTAAAAAATCTGCATAATCTTCTGAAATAATACTGAAATTTTTTGTATCCATACTAGACTCTTTTTCCAAATCAACTCCATCAATGAAATCCATAGGTTGCTCTTCCATCGAAGAAAATGAACGGGATCCTGATAAAGGAAAACTATTCCTTAAACATAAAGAACCATAGCCCCAAGTTTCATTGGGATAATTTAAAAAATGCTCCGTTCTCTGAGCCCCTCGTAATAAATAGGCCTTTACTTTTTCCCCATACAAAAAAGGATCTCGCCCCCTTACAATCCCCCATTCCATCAATAAAGCTGCAGCTCCTGTTACATGAGGAGTTGCCATACTTGTGCCACTTAACGTACTATAGCCTCCTCCTGGTGCTGGAGCCGTAATATTTACTCCCGGTGCCACCAAATCTGGCTTTATCCTTGGATTTAGTTCTAAAGAACCCCTTCCAGAAAAAGAAGCCATGCTATCTGTTGTACCATTGTATGCTCCTACCGTAATTACTCTTTCTACTGTACCTGGAACTGTTATTGTCCCATAAGTCGTAGGCCTAGTAAATCCCGTTTCTTTTCCTAGCGCTTCTGCCACAGGAAGCCATATTTGATAAATCCCATTTACAATATTTTCTCCATGTAAAATTAAGGTCCATATTCCACTTTGGATCCAACCATCAGTCGAATGCAACACAATATAAATTTGACGACTCTGTTGGTAAGGATTGGGTTCCCCCATATACATTAAAATAGTTGTTGTTCCTATGGTAATCTTTTGATTTGTCTTTATGATACCCGTTGTTTCTCCCGTGGGAGTTCGAAGTTCAACATAAATGGTATCTACATAAGAAGTCCATATTTCTAGAGGTAGTGAAGCTTCTGTTGATGAAACAGTAAATTGAACAATCTTTTCTTCTTTTGTTTTTAACTGTCCACTCATATGATGACCTGTATCTCCTTCATTACCCGCTCCAGCAACAATGGTAGTTTTCCAGCGATAAGCCATTTCATTAATATAGGTTTCAAACAAAGATTGACCATTATGTGATCCTGCATTTGTACCAAAACTAAGATTAATGGCTATGGGTTTTTTCAACGCTCGTGCCTTTTCAATGGCATATCGTAAAGCTCTCATCATTTCTGTTGTTCGATAAAAAGATCCTGCTCCTTTTTGGCCTAATTTTACAATAATAAATTGAGATAGGGGAGCTACTCCTTTATATTTTCCCCCACTGGCTCTGCCGTTACCTCCTGCAATACCTGCTACATGGGTTCCGTGCCCAATAAAATCCTGATGAGGAACAATTTCTTGTTGCTGTTGAAAGATAGGTGCTTTTAGTGCTTGATTTATTTCTTCTTCTGTAAATTCTCTTCCCATGAAAAAACCAGCAGGTGGTGTTCCTGTTAAGGATTGGTCCCAAAGATAAACAATGCGAGTAGTACCATCTTCATTTCGAAAATCCGGATGACGATAATCAATTCCTGAATCAATGATTCCTAACAAAACTCCTGTACCTTCTAATTCATAAGGTGGATTGTTTTGTACAAATGAAATGCATGCTTGACGCAAACTATTATTTAGAGAAAACTCAAGAGCTCTAGGCTTTTCAATAAACTCTACTTCATAAAAATCAGCCAATTGATTTAGCATCTCTTCTGGAACTGTAAGAATCGCATATTGACCTGTTAATATTTCTACTTGGGCTCCTACTTGCTTTCCTACCTGTTGAATATCACCATTATACTTAACAATTACTTCCCATCGATTGGTCTCTGGCTCATAACCAACATTGAGTTCTGGATAGTTTTCCCTATTTTCAGCAGGAATTTCTAATACTGCTTGAAGTCTTTCATCAATTTTTTGATTTTCATAAGGATTCAAATTTTTCCTCCTTCCTACTTTTCATAAAGTATAGAATACCTACATAACACCTAAACTGAACATCTACCTTTCAAGTTGTTTCTCTCTATTTTATTCCATCTATTGTACATTTAGAATCTTCTAACCGTCCTAAACTTAAGATACAAAAAAGTACAAATAAAAAAGCCGTTATCCGGCTTTTAAAATAAACTTATTTTATTACTTAGCTTGACGCATTTCTTTTAAGATTTCATCGATAAAACGACTTGCTTCAGATTTCGTCAGCATATCTAATTCTTGATGAATCTTCTTTTTCTGCATTCTTAATAAGTTTTGTAAATATTTTTTTTGTTTCATTGTAATAGGAGCTTGCTTTTTGGGAACCCAGGTCATAGGTTCAGGCTTAAACTCTTCTGGAAACTGAGTATAAAATTGTTCTTTTAATTTTAGAAAAACTTCATACGTAGCTTTTGCATCATCATAAGCTCGATGAGCATGAACAAGGTTAATGCCATAATAGTCACATACAACTCCTAAACTTCGGCTAGGTAAATGTTTAAGAAATCGACGTGCTAAGCGTAAAGTGTCAAACCCTTGTTTTTCAAAAGGATATCCATATCGTAATGCATTAACCTTAATAAACTTATAATCAAATAAAATATTGTGCCCTAATATATAATCTCCTTCACAAAAATTAATAAAATCTGGCAATACTTCTTCAATACTAGGCTGATGTTGTACCATATCATTTGTAATTCCTGTGATTTCTGTAATTTTATCAGGAATGATGATTTGTGGATCGATTAGTTGCTGATATTGGGATACAACACAGCCTTCTTTTACTTTTATCGCCCCAATTTCAATAATTTGATTTCTTTCAGGATCACAACCAGTTGTTTCTAAGTCAAAAACGATTACCTCATCAAAGGGATGTGTTGCTTTCATAATAAATCCTTTCTATTCAAAGTTCATATCCTTCTGTCATTAAATGTAGTTCTCTATAGACATCTATATAAAAAGACAGCCTAAGCTGTCTTTTTATATAGGGTTTTTCTTTGTTTATCCTATTTAACGATCAAATTTTCTAGGTCTGTTGTTATTGTTTCTTTTTTGTGAACTTCTTTTTGTTCTACATTCTTTGCATCTTTTTGGCTCATTATCAAACCCTTTTTCTGCATAAAATTCTTGCTCTCCTGCTGTAAATACAAAAGAGGAGCCACAATCTTGGCAAGTTAATGTTTTATCCTGATACATAAGGAGACCTCCTTTCATTATGTAGCGTTTGGCTCTATATTCCTATTTTTTCACATTGTCACACCAAAGCTAGACATAATAAAAGAAAGACGCAATGTCGGATAAAATAAAATATAGATGCAAATTGATTATAATATATTAAAAAAAGAAAATCAATCATTTCTAAAAAAAATCTTCCAAAGTAAAACTTTTTTGTTTTTTAGTGAAAGTCTGATCTGCATATTCGTCAATAAGGTGTTCCATTTTTTCTAGTAAAGGAATTAATTCAGGCACCCCTTGATCTCGAAAGTATTGAATTAATCCACTTTCCATCATACTACCTTCTAATTCATAATCCCTCTCATGCTCTTCTAATATATCTTCTACATGAGTTGGATCAAAAGAGGCAATAGAATTTAGCATTAATTGTTTTAAAAAAACTCGATTACAAATTAAATAATATGCCATTTGTACAAAACTTAAATCAACAAAAATATCTTTCGTTATATCGTAAGTGAATTGATATAAAAAATCTAAGCATTGATCTAGTTCTATCCCCGTATATTGTTGCAAAATCTGATAAATAGCTACAATAGCCACTCCCCAATTAAAATAATATTCATTAAGAATCGACATGTATTCTTTTTTTTGCAGACGCAGTTCTGTATAGCGCTGAAGAACCTTCGCTGTAAATTCCTCAACCTGTTGTTCATTTATAAGTAAAGAAATTTTGTCTTTTTGATTTTCTAAAACTTCCATAAATCTTTCCATATGAATCCCTGCTTCCTTCTCCATCATTTCCTTTTATATCATAAGTATACATCACCTCTTCTTTTATATACAGAGTTTCCATATTACATTATTATTACATAGTTGTTCATATATTGTTCAAATTTTAACATGTTGTACAGTAATAAATTTACTCATTGTTACATTTAAATATTATTTTCACCTATTTTACCTTTGTTTTTTCTTATTTTTTATTCAAATATAGCAAAAAAATCATTTATTTTTATCTAAAAATCTTGTATGCCAAAATTAAGTTTATAAAACCAATTTTATTTTATGTTATAGGGATAATATGAGGCCTTTGCGTCATAGGATTTTTCATAATATAAACCTCTAAGCCATAGGCTTCTTTTATACGTTCCTTGGTTAATACATTCTTTGGATGATCCATGGCTAAAATAGAACCCTCATGAAGAAGGATAATAATATCACTATATTCAGCAGCCAAATTTAAATCATGTAAAACTGCAATTACAGTTACTTCTTGCTGTTGATTTAACTTTTTTACCATTTTCATGACTTCAATTTGATGTTGAAGGTCCAGATGAGAAATGGGTTCATCCAATAATAATAAAGAAGTTTTTTGAGCTATCGCCCGAGCCATAATTACTCTTTGACGTTCTCCTCCACTTAATTCATTAATCTTTTTAGAACGAAAATGCCATGTATGAGTCATTTTCATCGCTTCTTCTGCAATCTTTTGATCTTCCTTACTTTCTCCTTGAAAACGACCTAAATAAGGGGTCCGTCCCATCAATACAATATCAAAAGCAGTAAAAGAAAAATCAACTTCTGTGTTTTGAGGAACACTTGCTATTTTTTGTGCTATTTTTCTGCGGGAAAGACTAGTTATATCTTGCTCTTCTAAAAAAATTGTATTTTTTACAGGTGAAAGAATGGATCCTATATTTTTTAACAACGTTGTTTTACCTGAACCATTGGGTCCAATAATACTATAAAATTTTCCTTTTTGAATGGAAAGATTCACCCCATCTAGAATCCTTTGCTCACTAAAACTCCAATGCAAATCTTGTATTCGTAAAGGATATTTCATCATAATAACACCTGCTTTTTGCTTTTATACAATAAATACAAAAAATAAGGTGAGCCAAACAATGCCGTTATTGCACCTACAGGAATTTCCATAGGAGGTACTAATATTCGAGCCAATGTATCACAAAAAATCATAAAAGCCCCTCCAACTAAGGCAGAAAAAGGAAGCAATACTCGATGATCCGGCCCTATCATCATTCGTACTGCATGTGGAATAATAAGACCTACAAATCCTATGATACCACTTACCGAAACAGTCGCTGCTACCACAATAGATGATATGATCAAAAGAATTTTCTTTGTTTTTTCAACATCTATTCCTAAACTTTTTGCACTTTCCTCACCTAGCAACATACCATTTAACTCCCTCGAAAAAGCAAAAATAATAATACTACCTCCTAGAACAAAGGGTGTTAAAAAAAGAACTTGCCTCCAGCTAGCTGCTGCTACGCTTCCCATGGTCCAAAATAAAATCTGCTCCATCTGGTTTCTTCTAAATATGATAATCAATGAAATGAGGGAAGAAAGGAGAAAGCTAAGAGCCACACCTGCTAATAACAAAGTAACAGTAGGAATTTTATGACCTGTCTTTGCAATATAATACACTACCCAAGTCGTACCCAAAGCACCTAAGAACGCCATAATCCCCACCATACTTTGCCCTAAAAAAGTACCTTTTATATTTCCAATCATGGCAATAACAGCTCCTAAAGCTGCTCCTGAAGATACCCCTAACACATGGGGATCTGCCATTGGATTTTTAAACATTCCTTGAAAAGTTACACCAACTACCGATAAACCTATACCAATCAAAAGAGAGAGAAAAATCCTTGGCAATCGAATGTTCCATATGATGGTAATATGGGTAGGAGAATCAAAGTCAAAAGAAAACCAATGATTGATTCCTGGAATTCTTCCCACAATAATTTTAACACTATCGATAAAAGAAATGTCAGCAACCCCTAACGTGCTAACAAAAAAAACAAGAAAACCTAAAAAAAGAAGAAGTCCAAGGAATAATGATCCATAATAGGACTTTTTATGCATTTGGTTCACATCACTTTCCCCTAATATTCTATTATAGATATCCACAACCATAAACGAAATAAGTTAGAAATAAGCCGTATATACCCTCGACATGCGACTTCTTAAGTAGAGAATTGAGTTTTGTTCTTTAAAACTCAATGAATCAGTAAACTCTTTTTTAATATGATTTAAAGAAGAGCTTACTGGAATCTTAGATTTTCAACATGGATAGCTTGCTTACTTCCAGTTAATTTAGTCTATGAACATAAGCATGGATAATAGTTACAGTCATCTCTATTGAAATGCATCTGGATGAATAATACGGGCTAATGCTTCTAGTCCATCTGCTAAACGTGGTCCCTGACGATCCAATAGATTATTATCAATCTCATACAAATGTCCTTCTTTAACAGCCGTTAAGTCTTTATACCCATTGGCTACCTCTATCCCTGCTTTAGCATCAAAAAATTGAGAACAAATGAGAATGTCGGGATCTTGCTCTACTAATTTTTCTAAACTATAACTCCAGCCTTCTGCCTCCTTGGCTACATTCTCTCCTCCTGCCATTTCAATCATTTTTCCAACGAAGGTATCTCCTCCTACTGTATAATCTCCATATTCTCCAAAGCCAACAACATAATAGACAGAAGGTTTTTCACGATCTTTTACTTTATCCATGACTTCTTTCAGTTTTTGTTCCATTGCCGCAATTACATTTTTGGCTTCTTGGGAATGATTCACTATCTCTCCTACCGTTGCAATGGCTTTATATACCTCTTCAAAGTTCTCCCCATCATATAAAATAACTACGGGAATATTTAATGCTTCTAATTTCTCTAGTGATTCTTCTTTGAAATGAGTAGCCGCAATAACTACGTCTGGCTCTAATTCCACAATTTTTTCTATATTGGGTTCTGATAAACTTCCAACAGTATCCACTTTAGTTGCTTCCTCTGGGTAATCACAATATTCGGTTCTACCTACTAATTTTTCTCCTGCTCCTACAGTAAAAATCATTTCCGTAATACTTGGAGCAATAGAAATAACTCGATTAGGCTCTTTTTCAATTACAATTTCTCTTTCAAAAGAATCTTGAATCGTTAAGGGATATTCTGCTGCTTTTGTACTTTTTTCTACGCCTGCTTTTGTTTCTTCTGGTTTCGGCTGAGTTTGTTGTTGATTGGCACACCCCGCTATAACAAACATAAAAATAATGAACCATGCGATTAATTTTGTCATTTGTTTTTTCATACTATGATTCTCCTTTTTTATTTTCTAATTTTTTTTGTAAAAAATGAAGTACATATTGATTTTCCCTATGGTTTTTTATAGCTAAACGAAAAAAATAAGAATCTGTATTATAAAATCCTTGGGGGCTTCGAATTAAAATATGATCTTCTAATAGTTTTTGCTGTAGTTCCCAAGCATCCATTTGGGCAGAAGGTAAAAGACGTATCCAATGAAAATTACCTTGTGAAGGATATGCTTTTAAGGCAGAAATTCCTTGTAATTCTTTATAACAATATAACCGTTCTTTTTGAATCCACTGCCTAGAAAATTGGATATACTCTTTATCATGAAAAATAACTTCCCCTGCAATTACAGCTCCTATATGAATGTGCCATGGATCCATTCTCTGTTGAATGGATTCTCTCCACTGGGCATTCCGAGTTACTCCATACCCTAAGCGAACACCAGGCATTCCAAAAAACTTAGTAGCTGCTCGTACAATCAAAAGATGATCTAGTGAAAGTCCTGCAGGAATTAAACTAGTTCTTGGATATTGATCAGTAAACTCAATAAAAGCTTCATCGATTAATACATAGCCCCCTTTATGTTGAACCTTTTCTATCCATACAAGAAGCTCTTTTGTCGATACTAAAACTCCTGTTGGATTATTGGGATTGCATAAGATAATAAGGCTATCTTTTTCTACCTTTTCTATCATTTTTTCTAAATTAGGCTGAAACTCATCTCTCTCAGACAAAGGAATTCTTTCTACAGGCATCTTTAATTGCTTAGCTTTTCTCTCATACTCAGAAAAAGTAGGAGTAAAAAGAAGAAGCTTCTCAAAGGGGTATGCTTCCATAGCTATAGAGATTAATTCCATGGCTCCACTACTTGGAAGAATCCATTCCTCATTTTCTAACCCTAAATAACAAGCTATGGATTTCTTTAAACTACGATATTTTCGATCTGGATAATAAGTCCATTCTTTCATCCTTTCAAGTAAAGCTTCTTGAAAACATAAAGGAATTCCTAAAGGATTTATATTTGCGCTACAATCAATCAGTTGTTCATTTTCAAAATCAAAGATATTACCACCATGAAACTCCACGTTTTTTCTCCTTTTAAAATATGTGATGTAAAACAGAAAGACATGCTATGGCTAAAATCAAACTTCCGTACATCATTTTATTTGCTCTTTTAATATCTTGGTTTTCTAAAAGACGATGCGCTTCTCCTAACGTTGGTTTTTCTATCTTTTTTCCGAAATATTGGCTACTTCCCCCTAATTGAATTCTAAGGGCACCTGCACCTGCTGCTTCTGGATAACCACTATTAGGGCTGGCATGCTTTTTCCCATCCCGTTTCATAATGTGAAAACTAGAAACCCCATCGTATCGAAGAAAAAAGGCAACCAAAACAAAAAGGACGCCTGTCCATCTTGCTGGCAAATAATTAACAACATCATCTACCTTAGCAGAAGCCCATCCTAGATTTTTATATTTTTCATTTTGATATCCTACCATCGAATCCAAGGTATTAATAGCCTTGTAAGCTAAGGCTAAAGGAGCCCCTCCTAAAAACATATAAAATAAAGGAGCAATGACTCCATCTGACGTATTTTCCAAAATAGTTTCAACGGTTGCTCGAAGAATCTCTTGTTCGGATAAATTTTCCGTATCTCGACCTACAATATAAGAAAGAAGATATCTACTTTTCTTCAGATCTTTTGCCTGTAAAGCATGATAAACTTTCATACTTTCTTTTTGAAGGCAACGCGCTGCAAAACAAGTCCATAACAAAAAACATTCTCCTATAGAATAAGCCCAAGCATTCCGTTGGTGAAGAATTTTTAAAAGAAAAAAGCTTATTCCATATGTCAAGCCAACTGTTGTACCTAATAAAAAAATCCCTGCTATTTTTTCCCCTTTAGATGTACTCACTTTTTTTCTGATTAGTTTTTCCATCCATTGAATATAAGCGCCGATGCCTCTAACAGGATGTGGAAACCAATAGGGATCACCCAACAATAAATCCATTCCTAAGGCCACCCAAATCTTAGTCATAACATACCGCCTCTATGATCTGATAGGTGGCATCCATAGTACCAAAACGTACCGTATCCAATCCCTACGGAAGATGCAGTTTCTTGTAACATCATACTTTTTTGTTTCACAACATCACTCCTTGCTCACCCATGCAGTTGGTTTTTGATTGATTTTATGTACAATACAATGTCCATCGTTATATTCTACAAAAGTATACGCTCCACTTTCAAAAGAAAAATACCAGTATCCTTCTTTTCCTAATCCTAGTAAAATAGACAAAATAATTCGTAAACAACCCTGATGGCTAATTACAAGCAATTCTTGGTCCTTATGTTGTTCTATACATTCTAGTAACCAATTTTCTACTCTATTATAAAATTCCAAGTAGCTTTCCCCTTTAGGAGGAGCTACTTCTTGCCAATGATGAATCCACTTTTCCCAATGAACGGGATCTTCTTTTTGGATCTTTTTGTAATGCTTTCCCTCCCATTGTCCAAAGTGAATCTCTTTTAATCGTTCGTCTTGGATCCATGGTATGTAAGATGGCAACTGTAATAATTCAACCGTTTGGATGGCTCTTTGTAATGGGCTCGAAATGATACAATCCCATGTTTTTCGAGGTAAAATTTTACGTAACCCTTTGATTTGCTTTTCTCCCTCTGGGCAAAGTAAAATATCCTTCCATCCATAGTAAACTCCCTTTTGATTAAAATTGGTTTCTCCATGACGTACCAAATATAATTTCATTGGTCTCTCCTTGCATTCATTATAATCCTGCTAATAAAAAGAAGAACAAACATACTACTTCTACTCCTTCATGAATGGCTCCTAAAGTATCACCTGTCATGCCTCCGATTTTTCTTTCAATCAAGCGTTTTATTAGAAAGCCAACAAGAATGGATAAAAAAAGAATACCTATTCCAATTTTCTGTAAAAAAAAAGCAAATAACAAAAATCCTATTCCACCGCAAAAAATTGTTGGTACTCTTTTTTTACACGATAAGTAGAGTCCTCCTAAGCCTTCCTTACGAGCATAAGTAGAGAAATAAATACAAATCCCCATTACTGTTCGAGAAGCAACAGGTGATAAAAGCAATGCTATTGTTACCATTTCTGGATGATTTTCTAAAATTTGAAGAAGTAGAACATAACGGAACAAAAGATCAAAAACAATGCCTAAAGTACCATGGGTACCAATACGACTATCACGCATAATAGCTAGCATTCGTTCTGAATTTCTTGCTGAAAAAATTCCATCACAAGTGTCTGCCAATCCATCTACATGCAAAGCTCCTGTAATACTTAGATTAGCAAAGATTGCTATAAGAATAGCAGGGCCTCCTGGTAGCCACCTAGAAAATAATGAATAAAGAATCCCATTCCAAAAGCCAACCACCAGTCCAACAATAGGAAAATAAGCAATTCCCTTGGCAAAAGAGTCTTCTTGAATGTCAATGGTCATAGGAAGGGGAATCCGAGTCAAAAATTGAAAGGTTAAAATTAAACTTTTCATGTTACCACCTACTTTATCTGCATTGGAATGCCACATACTGTTAGATATACCCTATCTGCTCTTTGAGCAATTTGTTGATTAACTCGACCTGCTATATCGCGAAATACTCGCCCCAATTTACTTTCGGGAACAATTCCACTTCCTAATTCATTGGTGACCATAATCACAGTACTTGAGGTTTTTTCAATTCCTTCTAATAATAGTTGAATTTCTTGTTGTATTTTTTCTTCTACTTGTTGTATTTGTTCCATTGTAAGCTTGTCCATATCCAAAGAAGGATCTAAAAAGTCAAACAGTAAATTTGTTACCATAATGGTAATGCAATCGATGAGAATCGCATCATAATAAGTGTTCAACTCTTTTAAATAAGTGCCTAAATATCGATATCCTTCATATGTGTCCCAACCTTTAGGACGACTTTGCTGGTGTTTGTGAATACGACTTTTCATTTCTTCATCAAAAGGTATCGATGTAGCCACATACAAAACAGATTTCCCTTCTTTTGCAGCTAAAGATTCGGCATATGAACTTTTGCCACTTCTAGCCCCTCCGGTAACCAAAATACTTTTTCCCATTTTTCTTCTCCTTAAAATTCGATTAAAAAATCACTATTTAGAGCTACTTCTTCAAAAGTAGCCATATCATTGATCATGGCACAAGCAGATTCAATCAAATGAAAGGCTAAAGGACATCCTGTTCCTTCTCCCAAACGCATATTCATATGAAGCATAGGTTGGAGTCCCATGATCTGACAGATCAAAGTATACCCCGGTTCTACAGAATCATGAGAAGGAATAATATACTCCTTAACCAAAGGATTCAAATAATAAGCCGTTAATGCAGCGGTAGCCGAAATGACCCCATCCATTACAATAGGAACTCGATAATAAGCCGCTCCTAAATAACATCCCACCAATCCAGCTATATCAAAACCCCCGACCTTTGATAATACATCGATAGGATCATTTCGATTCGGTTGATTGACTTTTAATACTTGTGAAATAACTTTCTTTTTATGTTCATACCCATCCTCTGTAAGCCCTGCTCCTTTTCCTACGGCTTTTTCTACACTACAACCAGTAAAACTAATAATCATAGCACTGCTTGTACTGGTGTTACCAATCCCCATCTCCCCGGTTCCGATTACGTTATATCCTTCTTCTATAACACTTTTCACCATATCCATCCCAACTTTTATTCCTTGTTGTGCTTCTTCATAAGACATGGCTGGACCCTTACACATATTAGAAGTCCCTTTACGAATCTTACGTGAAATAAGAGAAGAATGGTGTATCTCCTTTGCAATCCCTACATCAACGACTTTTACATCCGCTCCTGCTTGTTTGGACAAAGCATTAATGCCTGCCAATCCATTTAAAATACTTAATGTCTGAGACAATGTGACCACTTGTGGAGCACTGGCTACCTTTTCTTCTACAATCCCATTATCTGATGCCATTACAATGGTACATTTTTTGTAAATTTTGGGTCGGCTTGTCCCTTGAATACCTGCTAATTGAATGGCTATCTTTTCTAATGTCCCCAAACTTCCTTTCGGTTTAATTAACTGATCAAGCCTTTGAATGGCTTTGGCCTGTATCTGCTCATCCAAAGGTTGAATGGAACCAATAATGGTTTCTATCTCTGTCAATCTCTACATCTCCTCTATTTTATTACAGCCTTATTTATAAAAAGAAAGCCCCACAATAGTGGGGCTGGATAGCAATCTTCTCAAACATAAAAAATCTTCCATTGTATTATTATGGTAACCATAATAAGTACTCTTACACCAATGCAAAGATTTAAATGACTGAGTTTAACCCCTCCCTCCGAAGGTAAACAACATAGATATAAGGCAGGTTTCCTGGCTTAGGTTCATCTGGTTCTCCAACCTTCTCGGTTTCCCAATGGTTTTTGGAGCCATTCCCATTTACAGTAGCGGGGGCTGCAGTGGATTTTCACCACTTTCCCTTTTACCTCTTCTTATAGAGCACCTTATATTCATCTATACAATTTTATTTGTACCATGATACTATTTTTATTATATCAGTTTTTTAAAGGATTGCAATAAAAAATCTTTTTCTTCTTTTTCTTATTTAGAATAAAACTCAACAATTCTAGAATCTATCACTTGGATGGGTATTTCTTCTCTAATAGGTCTTCGAATCAAAAAACCTGTAAAAGAATCTAGATCTTTCTTTAAATAAGGCACAACTTGATTATTATTTAAAAAATTTTCTCTAAATACTGAAATTCCTTGGGATAAAGGTTTTAATTCAATCTTTTGGTCAATCTGCACCTCATAGGATGGACGATTTACCATTTTTCCATTTATCCAAATATGACCGTGTACTACCATTTGCCTAGCTTGACGCAAAGTGGAGCCAAATCCCAAGCGATAAACCATATTATCCAATCGACATTCCAATCTTCCTATTAAAATTTCTCCAGGATTTCCTTTTGCTTTAAAAGCTTTTTCCACATAACGCCGAAATTGCTTTTCTAGAACTCCATAATACGCTTTTAACTTCTGCTTTTCTAACAATTGTATCCCATATTCAGATCTATTTTTATGGTCTTGTACACCCCTTTTTAATGCTTTGGGATGTCCAAAGACATCAACTCCTAGCCTTCTAGCTACTTTAAATCGTGGGCCTGTATTTCTTGCCAAATAAAATCCTCCTTTATTATCCTTTTATATTTTAACTCTTTCATTTAAACTATATGGTTTTTTATTTTTCCGTGCCAGGCCGCTATCTCTATATTATCATAATGATATTGTTTTGTAAATGATATTGTCTATCATTTATTTGCCTCTTTGTTTTTTTGCTGATGGTTTTTTATCTTTTCTTCATATCCTTGATCTGTTGGACAATAGTACTTACGACCTAGTAGCTCACTCGGCAAATATTGTTGCTCTACATAATGATTAGGATAATCGTGAGGATATAAATACTCAATACCGTGTCCTAATTTTTTTGCTCCATCATAATGTGCATCTCGTAAATGATTAGGGATTCCTTGGATCGTAACTTCTCTTACATCTTGTAAAGCTGCATCAATAGCCAAATAAGAGGCATTACTCTTTGGGGCTGTAGCTACATAAACAACTGCCTGAGAAAGTATAATTCTTCCTTCTGGCATGCCAATAAAATCTACCGCTTGGGCTGCTGCTAAAGCCATTTGTAAAGCCATAGGATCTGCATTCCCCACATCTTCTGAGGCGGCTATCACAATTCGCCTGGCAATAAAACGAGGATCTTCTCCAGCCTCTAACATACGAGCTAAATAATAGATGGCTGCGTCGGGATCTGACCCTCGAATGCTCTTAATAAAAGCAGAAATAGTATCATAATGATTATCTCCTGTTTTATCGTACTGAATCGCTCGCTTTTGAATACATTCTTCTGCTACTTTTAAAGTAAACTCTATTTTTCCTTCTTGGTTTCTCTCTGTTGTTAAAACTCCTAGTTCCAATGCATTAAGAGCTGTTCTAGCATCTCCATTAGCAACTTCTGCTAAGAAATTAGCCGCTTCTTCTGAAAGGCTCACATTATAACTTCCTAACCCTCTCTCTACGTCTTTGATGCTGCGAAATAATAAGGTTTTAATGTGCTGTTTTTCCAAAGGTTTTAAATGAAAAATCTGAGAACGAGATACTAACGCACGATTTACTTCAAAATAAGGATTTTCTGTAGTAGCTCCAATCAAAACAATAGTTCCATCTTCTACTGCCGGTAATAGTGCATCTTGCTGTGCTTTATTAAAACGATGAATTTCATCAATAAATAAAATCGTTTTTCTTCCTGTCATTCCTTGGTTCATCTTGGCTTCTTCCATTATTTCTACTAATTCTTTTTTACCTGCTACCACTGCATTGACTTGTCGAAAATGTGCTGTCGTTGTATGAGCAATAATTTTAGCTAATGTGGTTTTTCCTGTTCCCGGTGGTCCATAAAAAATAAGCGAACTTAGCTGATCTGCTTTAATGGCTCGATATAATAATTTGTCTTTACCGATAATATGTTCCTGCCCGACAAACTCCTCTAAAGTTTTTGGTCGTATACGGGCTGCCAAGGGTGATTCT
Source organism: Candidatus Epulonipiscium sp. (assembly GCA_012520595.1). GTDB lineage: Bacteria > Bacillota > Clostridia > Lachnospirales > JAAYNZ01 > JAAYNZ01. The sequence goes on from JAAYNZ010000151.1 coordinate 19,768, forward strand.
TTTTTTATCATTTTTTGTCGTGTATACTCAAAAATATCCATTCCTGTACCTCCTTTGGTTCTATTTCTACCATAGCATATTTTTGTTTTTTTGAGTAGTTTTTTACTAAAAACTTTGATATTGCTGAGTTTTGACGTTTTTTGTTGACTTTCTTTTTAAAAAAAGTTATATTGATACTACATTATTTCTTTTCCATCGATATGTATAGATATCTTCTCTGATAGTATATTTACTTAGTAATTAGTGTATTTTCATTTAGAATGTCTATATCTATACAATAAAGGAAACTTAAAAACATGAAAAAAAGATATGTATCTTAAACAAAGGAGCTGTCAATATGAATCCCATTCGGAATACCATAACCCAAAAATTACATTTTTTTGGGAACACAAATCCTCTTGAATTAATTCAGAAATATGGAAGTCCTCTATATGTATATAATGAATCGATTTTAAGAGAACGCTGTCGTGAATTAAAAAATTTAATTTCTTATCCTCATTTTTCTGTAAACTACTCCGTTAAAGCAAATGGAAATATAAGCTTATTACAAATTATTCGTGAAGAAGGTCTTAATGTAGATGCCATGTCTCCTGGAGAAATTTTTATTGAAAAAAAAGCAGGGTTTTTACCAGAACAAATATTATACATTAGTAATAACGTATCCGCTGAAGAAATGCTTTATGCGATTCATGAAGGTGTCACCATTAGTGTGGATTCGTTATCCCAACTGGAACTCTTAGGCCGTATTCACCCTGGCGGAAAAGTATGTATTCGTCTTAATTCTGGAATTGGTGCAGGGCACCATGAAAAAGTCATCACAGGAGGCGAACATACTAAATTTGGTATCAATACGGAATACCTGCCTGAAACAAAAAAAATTTTAGAAAAATATAATCTAAAGCTTGTAGGCATTAATCAGCATATTGGTTCTTTGTTTATGGAGCCTGAAGCTTATCTTGAAGGAGTTCGTTCTGTTTTAACGGTTGCAGAACAATTTGAAAATCTAGATTTTGTTGATCTAGGGGGAGGATTTGGAATCCCTTATAATAAGTATGAAAATGAATCACGATTGGATTTAAAAAAATTAGGAGAAGAATTAGACAAAATCTTATATGAGTGGACTCGTTCTTATGGAAAGGAAATCCTCTTTAAAATTGAACCCGGACGATATATTGTTGCAGAGTGTGGCGTTCTTTTAGGCACAGTACACAGTATAAAACAAAATGCTCATACCAAGTACATAGGGACAGATCTTGGTTTTAATGTACTTATTCGTCCTACTTTATACGATGCTCACCATGATATCGAAATTTATCGTAAATCTGATGTACCATCTCTTTGTGAAGAAAAAGTAACTATTGTAGGAAATATTTGTGAAAGTGGAGATATCATAGCAAAAGATCGACAATTGCCTCAAATTTATGAAAACGATATTTTAGGTGTATTGGATGCAGGTGCTTATGGATATTGTATGAGTTCCAATTACAACAACCGCCTTCGTCCCGCCGAAGTACTCATACAAAGTAATGGAAATGTATCTTTAATTCGTCGTCGGGATACATTAGAAGATTTACTTAGAAATTTTGAAATCTAGATCCATCCTTATCTATTAATAGTACATTTTAAAAAGAGCTTGAACAAGCTCTTTTTAGTAATTTTTTTACTACATTTTCTCTGTAATATTGATAATCCATTTATTTGAGAGCAAACGTGGTATTCCTGCCAAAGCCTTAACGATTTCTTCTAATGATACTAATGCTGTCACCCAATGTACTGGTAATTTAAAAACAACAGCTCCTAAAAATGCTAAAGGAACGCCTACAAACCATACAGCTCCCACATCTAACCACATAGAAAAAGTAGTATCTCCTCCTCCTCGCAATACTCCTACAATCAAATTACCGTTAAACATTTTAATGAAAAATACAAAAGCCATTATTTTTAACATTTGTACTGCAATTGTATAAACTTCTGGAGTAATGTTATTAAATATCTTTACAATCGAAGACGCTGAAAAATAAAGAATAATACCTAACAGAAGTCCTTGAATAACTGAAATCCATAAAAAGCGATTAGCATAAGTAATTGCCTCTTCTTCTTCTTTTGCTCCTATTTTATTTCCAATCATAACAGTACATGCATTTGCTAATCCTCTCGATAGTACTAAAAATATATTTTGAACATTAGTAGCAATTTGAATTGCTGCTACTGCTTCTGTACTAATTTTGGCATAAGCTACAGAATACATCACCATACCTAAAGACCAAAATGCTTCATTAATAATGACAGGATATGTTGTTTTTAAATATTTCTTTACAAAATCCCCATTCCAATTGATTACTTCTTTCGGCTTAATTGCTAAGATATTATGATGTTTATAAATAGCATAAATAATGATGGCTAACTCTACCATTCGTGCTATTAACGTTCCATAAGCCGCTCCAAGTACACCTAAGGCAGGAAAACCAAATTTTCCAAAAATCAATAAATAATTAAAAATAATATTTATAAAGAAAGAAATCAAACTAGCCCTCATAGGCATTTTCGCCTGTCCAATACTTCTTGATGCAACACCAAAAGCAAAACTAAATGCAGTCATAATATAAGTAAGAGAAACCCCTCTTAAGTAGAGGCTACCTAATTGAATTACTTGGGTATCATGTGTAAAAAATTTCATAAGATATTCAGGCATTAATAAAGTAGAAGTTGTAAAAATCACACCTAAAATACTACTTATGGTAAGAGCTAATCCTAACACTTTTTGAATATTTTCAGTATCTTTCTTTCCCCAAAATTGTGCTATAAAAATAGAAGATCCACTTTGTACTCCCAATACAGTAATCATATAAAAAAAATAGATTTGATTGGCTAATCCTACTGCTGCAACACTTGCATCTCCTAAGTTACTAATCATCAATGTATCTACCATATTTAAGGATGATCCTATTAAGTTTTGTAATGTAATAGGAAGGGCAATTCCTAATAAAGCAGCAAAAAATTGCTTGTCTTTTAGCATTTTTTTTATCTTTTCCATTTTTTTCTCCTCTAGTATATGTCTATTTCTACCAAGTCTTTTTGTATTCTATCTAATCGTTATCCTATACGATTGTATTAAGAGCAAAAAAATAGTGTCATAAAGCATACGCTCTATAACACATTTTTTAACTGGGTAGGAAGGATTCGAACCTTCGCATGCAGGAGTCAAAGTCCTGTGCCTTACCGCTTGGCGACTACCCATTATAAATTTTACTTTACAGAAGCGCGAGACGGGATTCGAACCCGCGACCCTCGCCTTGGCAAGGCG
>JAAYNZ010000152.1 GCA_012520595.1 Candidatus Epulonipiscium sp.
ATATTTTCCATAGGAACTTGTCCTTCTCCTAGGATAGTACCTTCATATTTTTTACCGCTTAAAGCAGTGTATTCTCCTTGACCTTCAGGCACTTCTTTTAGATCTTTAAAGTGTACAAAGGAAATCAGATCCTTTAATGATGTAACTGCTTGTAAGGGATCTTCATCAGCTAATAAAAAATTACCTGTATCAGGATTGGCACGAAAATAGGGAGAACCCACAGCATTAATAATTTCTTTTACTTGGGTACTTTTTCCTGCCAAAAGGCCATGGTTTTCTAAAACTAAGGTAATCCCTTGTTCTTGTGCATAAGGAACCACTTCTTTAAAACCATCTATAATCCATTGTTTTGCTGTTTCAAAGGTAATCCCTTCTTGCATATTTCCACTAAAAACTCGCATATGAGCAGCACCTAATTGGGTAGCCACTTTTAGTTTTTCTTTTATGGTTTCTACTTCTTTTTTTCGATCTTCTTCCTTTTCTTGTACAAAGTCATTTCCAATGGAAAAAGAAGAAACAGTCAATGAATATTTGTTAAGTAAAGTTTTAGCTTCTTGTAACGTTTCTTGGTCAGGAATAAAAATATCTAAGAGTTCTACATATTGCACTTTTTGTTCCCAACAAAAACGTAGGAAATCTTTTAAATCGGCTTCTTGTTTAGAGATTTTAGGCCATAAGCTCCACATGCTAACGGATAATTTCATATTTTTCTCCTCCTTGAAAGGTTACAGATTAATCAATGATAACTTCACGACCCGTTTTCGCTGATTCATAAATGGCATCTAAAATTTTCATTAATTCCAATCCATCTTCCGCTGGGTTTAAACAAGGTATTCCATGAGTTAGGCAATCAATAAAATGGGCAATTTCACGATTAAAATTACTATCAAAACCGTAGGCATTAGGATCGATGACAGGGGTTGTATCCGTAAAGTAGTTGTTTCTTTCTTCATAAAATTCAATGGTCGGTTCCATTTGAGCACCGGCTTTGCTTCCATAAAGTTGTAAATACAATTCATCCTGTTTTACATGCATGACCCAACTGGTTTCAAAAAACAAAGTAAGGCCATTTTCAAATTTAATCAAAGCCGTTGCCCCATCTTCTACATCGTTATGAGTGGAATAATCAGCAGAATAATATTTGACCATTCCTTTTACATCTGGTTTCATTCCTAGTTGGTTAAAGGTAGAAGCGCTGACAGACACCGCTTTTGGTTTTCCGTTTAGATAGCGTACTAAGTCAATCATATGAACCCCTAAATCAATGACAGGGCCTCCACCAGAGCGTTTCCAGTCAGAGAACCATCCGCCTGGATTTCCCCATCGTCGAATACAACCGGTTTTGGCATAATACACATCGCCAAGCTGATTTTGTTCAATGGCTTCTTTTAGCAATTTAGTATTTTCTCCAAAGCGGCGAACAAATCCGACCATCAACAATTTACCTGTTTCTTTTGATACTTTTACCATTTCCTCAGCTTCTTTTGCATTCATAGCTAAAGGTTTTTCACAAAGGACATGTTTTCCAGCTTTGAGGGCATCAATGCTAATAGGAGCATGGCCATTATTCCAAGTGGTCACACTAACAGCATCTAAATCTTCCATTTGCAGCATGTCATGATGGTTGGTAAAGACATGAGGAATGTGATATTCTTTGGCATAAGCTTTTGCTCTTTCCTCATTTAGATCACATACAGCCACGACTTCTACATTTTCTAATTTTTGATAGGCTCGAGTATGAAAATGACTGATGCTTCCAGCTCCAATAATCCCTACTTTTATTTTTTCCATTTAAAAACCCTCCTCGTAATATACTTATCTTTATTTTTTAATAAGATCCATTTTCTAAGAAATGGATAAAACGCTTGGTTATTTCTCGTGGACGTGTAATAGCAGAACCAACAACCAAAGCATGAATGCCCATTTCAAAGGCTTTTTTTGCTTCTTCTGGAGACCAGATACGTCCTTCTCCAATGACGGGAATGGATAAGGTTTTACAAGCTTGTTCCATTAACGTAAAGTCAGGATAAGGACTTGCAGGACTATAAGGAGTATAACCAGACAAGGTAGTAGATACTAGGTCAGCTCCTGCTTTTTCTGCTTCCATGGCTTCTTCTAGTGTAGAAATATCTGCCATTAAAACAACCTGTGGATATTTGGTTTTTATTTCTTGAATAAAGGCAGTGCTGGTTTTTTTTCCAGGATGCAATCGTTTTGTAGCATCAATGGCAATAATATGAGGATTGGCTTGTTGTACCAATTCATCAATTTCCTTCATGGTAGGAGTAATATAGCAATCACTATCTTCATAATCTCTTTTAATGATTCCAATGATGGGAAGATCTACGTATTTTTTTATTTCTACGATGTCTTCTACAGAGTTAGCACGAATTCCTTTGGCTCCTCCTTCCATAGCAGCTACAGCCATACGGGCCATAATCATAGAACTGTGAAGAGGTTCTGTTTCTAAAGCTTGACAAGACACAATCAATTGTCCTTTAATCCCATCCAGGATTTGTTGCTTATCCAAAATCAATCACTTCTTTCTTTTTCGTATATAGAGATGCAGATATCCACATTCATAATTAGTAGATTTCTAATCCCACTTCAAACATTCGATTCCAAGGCATGTATAATTTTTTAATTTTCAAATCGTATTGTTTTACACTTTCTTGAAATAAGGTATCCATTATTTCTTGGAATTCTTTTTGCAATAAATTTACAATTTGTTCCTGCTTATCTCCTAAAGAAAAATAATTTAAACCTAAAGACGGTAATACATTTTCTGTAATGTTTCGTCGCCAGATGGTTTGGTATCCCCAATCTTCAATAAAGCGTTCTAGAAGAAAGGCTTGATGTTTCTTGGTATCTAAAGATTGTTCTGCTACTGCCATCATGCTGTGGGCAATAATGGTACCTAGTGTATTGGCACAAGTATTCCATCCGGCATACCCATAGAGTTTATGATAGAGTTTTTTCTTGGCTAAAAAGTGGATCAGTTCAGTGTCACCGCCGTTAATGTAGGCCACATCAGCAATAGCACAAGGTTTACCTTGGTTGATGTAATATTCTAAAGCAACCATCATTTCTCTTAGGTTTCGTTCTCGTTCATAACGGTTATTAAGAGGATCTTCTTGTTCATAACTTCCTGTCATTGGATCAATGGGTGTGTTAACGAATAAAATATAATCCGCATTTCCTTCATCATGAACAATAACTCCACCAGCACCAGCAATTTGGGATTTAATGCTTTCGCATAGAGGTCGATCTTCTAACAAAGGTACAGTCATAGAACCAGGAGTAGAATTATATCGAATATAGATTTTAGGTTGTTGTTGTTTCCACTCATTGATGGCTCGTGCCATTAGTGTGCATCCTATTTCATCAGCACCAGGATGAATATAAACTTGATCCCATAGTTGATATTTTCGAACAAATGAAGCTAATTTTCTTTGGGTGATAGCTGAAAATCCATAGGGATTACAGTCATCCAAAGGGATAATAAGAAAATCAATGATTCCTTCTTTCACTAAATCAATGGCAACTTCATTCACCTGCTCATTGACCTTTCTGCGATCTAAATAGTCAGTTAAATGTTGGGCAGGAATTTTCTCTTGTAATTCTTTATACTCTTTTTTTTCTTCATCTGTTGCAATATTTCTTTGAATTTTGTCAGTGATGCAAGAGTAGAGGAAAATATCACGTCCATAATATTCATAATAATCTGGTTCTTCGTCATCTGAGTTATAAGAAGGTAGACGAGTAATTAAGTTAAAGG
>JAAYNZ010000153.1 GCA_012520595.1 Candidatus Epulonipiscium sp.
GCTCTAGGTAATGAAGTAGCCTTTGAAGATATTGATAGCTTTGAAGAATTTATAGAGAACAATGTAGTGATAAATTATATTTTATAGTAAATGTAAAGCTTGACAAAAACAATTGTAAACATATAAGAATTATAAAAACATGATATATCTAAATTATAAAATGATATATCATTTTTTTATATAGAGGTATATTAACAAAGGATTCCACATATATAAAAATGGTAATTATTTATTGTGAAAAAATTAAGTATAATATAAAATCAAAGTATAAATATTCCAAATTAAGATAGAAATTATATATACAATTACTTAAGAGTCTTCTAACATTTATCTTTTCTGTATACCTTTATCCAATTAAGTAATATCAGAAATTTTTTTATTTTTAGGGGGGAATTATATGTTCATGGATTTTAAAAAAATGAAAAAATCAAAAAACATTTTATTTTATCCTTGTTTAGGTTTAATTTTAATATCTTTATTATCTGGTTGTGATTTAGGAATAATATGGGATGATATTGAAGTTATGGAAGGACCTGAAAGTGAAGGTTTTTTAGTTATGGATGAGTTTTTTAAAGATTATAATTTTAATATTTCCTTTGATGATAATCTGGAATTTTATGAGAGAATTTATTCTATTCAAGGAGAATATGATATGAATGGTGATGGAAAAGAGGATATTATTAATGCTTTATTAAAAGCTGATTATCAGAAAGGCTCCTATATTGAGGTCAATGATAAAAAATTAACAATAGATTACTGTAATCCCTCTGGTGAAATTAATATGATTGATTTAGATAATAGGGATGATTATACTGAAATAGCTATTTTTGATGAGGGAGCAAGTGCAGACCCTACCTTAATGTTTTACCGTTATGATGGAAATGAAGTCTATTTTGTAGGATCCATTGATGAAGATGCATTAATGGATGGGCATGGAAAATTCATTTCATCATTTCATTTGTCCAGATATTTTAATCCCCAGTTCTATTCTGCATGGGGAGAATTTAAGAATAATCAATATGTTTTAACAAATCATGATGTAAAACAGTATATAGGAAAAACCTTTGAAGTTAGTGGTACGGGTTTTTTTGAACCTCTAAATAAAATGCCTGAAAATTATCAAGAGTATATTACATGGGACGGGGATATTATAAGGGAATTTAATAAGACAAAGGTGAAAATCCTAGATATTTATATAAATGAACTTGATCCAACTTTAAATTGGTTCTTTGTGGAGTTACCAAATGGGGAGAAAGGTTTGCTGTATTTTTGGTTGGGAGATTGATATTAGCCAACTAGTTCTTACCTGCAAATTCAGAAGAAAATATGTTATAGTAATATATATATTATCATTTATAGAAAATTAAAATTTGTTCATTTACATTTATATATAAATAATCATACTTACAGTCAGTTAACATTGAGGATTTAGAATGATAGAGTGCTGAAAGTAGGTTTAATATATCTGGGATGATATAAAGTAAATATATAAGAAGGAGGCCTTTGTGAGAAGGATAAAAGATTATAATAAGAATAAGATTTATGTTATTACTATTATTTTTTTATTTACTTTATTTTTGTCTTTTAAGGGATTTGCTATGAATTCCCATAGTCATGGTACTATTATTTTACTGGGAAATAAAAATTTGACTCCTATTATATATAGTGATGATGGAGTAGCTAAAGGCATAGCAGTTGATATTGCCAAGGCCATTGGAAATGAAATAGGATATGATATTGAAGTTATGGCAATGGATTGGGAACTAGCACAAATCATGGTGGTTAATGGTGATGCTGACGGCCTTCTTCACATGAATCCAAGTTTTGAAAGAAATAGACTCTATGATTTTTCATTTCCCCTGTTAAAATCTGAATTTTCTATATTTGTACTAGATAATAATGTCAGTATAAGAGATATTAATGATTTAAAAGGTAAACGTGTTGGTGTTGAGCCAGGTGGTTACCCCAGTATTTTACTTCTTGAATATGACGGAATAGAAATGGAAGTTATTTATGATTGGGACACTTCATTTAGAGATATAATTAGTGGAGATTTAGACGCTATTATTGTTGATCGTTGGATCGGTGAATATGAACTTGCTCAAAGCAAGATATCTGGGATAAAGATAATAGAGAAACCTGTTGAAACCCAGTATTCAAGAATTGCTGTAAAAAAAGGAGATACAAAAACATTTTCATTGATTAATTCTGGTCTTAGAAAAATTATTGAAGATGGTACTGTTGATAAAATAATGGAAGAGTGGAAAGGGAAGAGAGTACTATATATAACTGAGGATTATTATCGTTCCTTCTTACTACACTCAGCCATTCTATTTCTAACATTGATAACATTGATTTCAATATATTTTGTGACAAAATATAGAAGACTAAGTAAAAGTCTTGAGATTAGCGTAAAAGAGAGAACTGAAGAACTCCATCAAGCAAATGAAATGTTAAAAGCAGCAAATTCCAAACTTGAGAGAATTTCAATGGTAGATGGCTTAACTTCAATTGAAAATAGAAGGGCATTCGACATTGCATATAATAAAACCTGGAAATTGTGTCTACGAGAGAGGATGCCACTTACTCTCATTATGATAGATATTGACTATTTTAAGATTTTTAATGATACCTATGGTCATTTAATAGGTGATGAAGCCTTAATAAAAATTGCAAAAGTTATAAAAAATGTAATAAAAAGGCCCGGTGATCTTGCAGCACGTTATGGTGGTGAGGAGTTTGTAGTAATGCTCATGAACACTACCATAGAGGGAGGGAAAGTTGTTGCCGAAGAAATCAAAAAAAGAATCGAAGAATTAGGAATAGAAAACAGGGAAATTAAAAATGTAATAACAGTTAGTCTTGGCGTAGCATCTGTTATTCCTAATTATAAAATAGAACCTAAAGAACTTATTGATTATGCAGACAGAGCATTATACAGAGCAAAAGAATGTGGTCGTAACAAAGTTATAGTTTGGAAAGATGATATTTAAACCATTGAATGTATTTACATTCAATGGTTTTTCTATGTATAAATAAATCCATGGTGTAATATGCATTTGGAAATAATAGTTTTTCATTAGTGAAAGAGTAATATTTTTTGTATTTATCATTTCCAGCCAGAAGATTCCATCTGAATTTATGTTACGGGTGGAAGCCCAATAAATTCAGGTGGAGATGAATGGCTGTCAGCTGAGAAGCTGAAAATTTTTTTGTAAACAATTTTGAACAAATGTTCCGAAAGAGCGTTATATTTTGGTATAATAATAGTAAGAAGGGAGGTGAACAAAATGGCAAAGAAGAAAAAGATGAAAGTATTACGTAAACAGAAGAAAATGGAAGACATTCAACGGTTCACCCAGAAACAGAATCTCGGCCGCGGCAGTCTCACCGTAAAAGAATTTCGCCTCCTTCAGCGGATGACTCACAGCTCGAAAGCTTTGCGTAATGTAGGTTTGTATACAATTAAGCAAAGTTATTTGAAAACAAAGAAGATTGCCGGCACAAAAGAAATTGATGCGGCGATGAAAGCAGATGTGAACTATTGGGGCATTCAATCAAATTCTGTGCAAGCAATTCGCAGAACTCTTTTGGAAGAGGTAAAGAGCTTTTTTAAAGCGTTGGAAGAATGGAAGAAGCGTCCGGAAAAATTCACCGGCCGTCCTAAATTTCCGAAATACTCTCGTTCAACGGAGAAGCGAATCATTGAAATCTATCAAGTGCCCAAAGTAGATAAGGATGGCTATTGGATGATTCCGATGAACAATGAATTTAGAAAGCGCTTCGGTTCAATCAAAATCCGCATGCCGAAAAATTTGTTGCATGAAAAAATATCTTACATTGAAATCGTGCCCAAACAAAAAGGTCGGTTCTTTGAGGTGCACTATACGTATGAAGTGCAGAAAGCTCAAATGAAGAAACAGCCAACGACAACGAAAAATGCTTTGGTCATTGATTTAGGTGTGGATAATTTGATGAGCTGTGCGACAAATCATGGGGATACGTTTTTAATTGATGGCAAAAGATTAAAATCAATCAACCGTTATTTTAATAAAGAAATAGGCAAACAACAGGAGAAAAATATCGCAAACGGTCTGTCCAAACGAATTATCACCTATAAACAAGCCAATCTTTGGATGAAACGGGAACGGCAAATCAATGGTTATTTCTCTCAAGCGATAGGAATCCTTTTCAAAAAAGTAAGAGAACTGAAAGTAGATACGATTGTCGTCGGTTATAATGCCAGCTGGAAGCAAGGGGTAGATATGGGGAAAAAGAATAATCAAAACTTTGCCCAAATCCCTTTCAACAAACTGATTTCCGCCATCGAAAACAAATGTGTAAAGGAAGGGGTTCGTTTTTTAAAACAAGAAGAAAGCTATACGTCCCAAGCCAGTTTTCTCGATCGAGATCCGCTGCCTATTTGGTCGGAAAGGGATACGGCTGCCTATAGTTTCAGCGGTAAACGGATCACCCGCGGTTTGTATCGAAGCAAATCAGGAAAATGCATCCATGCGGATATTAATGCGGCATTCAATATTTTGCGAAAATCTGGCGTAGCAGCCATCGAAGAAACGATAGACGTCAAAACTCCGGTGAGACTACATGTTCAAAAACGTAAGGCTGTTGCCTCGCGCATAGCTTAGTGAGTGTGTCAACCATTCAAGGTACGCATCACTAAAGTGATGGGGCTTGTAGTACATCGTTCGCAAGGCGATGACTTCACCGGGCTTTGTCTAGTGAACCTTAACTCTTCGGAGGGAGGGTGCAAGTGGGAAAGCGATCATTCACCGCGAGTACCGGCCTAAAACAAACTTGGGGTGTCTCCGTCAGGCGGCATGAACTTCAGAGCGTGAAACGGTTTGAGAGCAGACTGTTCAGACCTGAAGTTCAAACTCAAGCCCCCACTGAAACGTTTTATCTCAGTGGGGGTAGTTGACTATATGCACTTGGAGCATCAGATAAAAAAGATAAGGTAAGTATTTTTAATAAATCCTGTGAATTAGGTTCTTTAACAATGACAGGTTATTTATGGGAATAAATGAAAGTATTAAA
>JAAYNZ010000154.1 GCA_012520595.1 Candidatus Epulonipiscium sp.
GCAGCATTAAGTGTAAACCAAACAGCAGGAATGATGAACCTACGAAAATGGTTTAAGAAGGAGGGGGCTTCTGTTGTTACAAATACAAAACCTATGCAAAACCTTTCATAAAAATACCGTTAATGAGAAAGTAGTATTTCAAAATTTTTCTTTACGTATTCAGAAGGGGGATTTTATTACCATTATAGGAAGTAATGGAGCAGGCAAATCCACTTTGTTAAATTTAATTTCTGGTTCTTTAGAAGCCGATGAAGGACAGGTTTTTTTAAAGGGATCTGATATTGGAAAAGAACCAGAATATAAACGATGTCGATGGATTGGACGGGTTTTTCAAGATCCCTATAAGAGTACAGCTCCTTCCATGACCATTATTGAGAATTTATCCATGGCTCAAAATAAGAAAAAACCATTCAATTTAACACCAGGAGTAACATCTTCTTTGATTCCTCAGTGGAGAGAGACCTTAGCCTCTTTGGCTTTAGGGTTAGAAGATCAGATGAATACAAAAGTAGGGCTTCTCTCAGGAGGGCAGCGACAGGCCTTAGCTTTAGTTATGGCAACCATGGCAGAACCAGATATTCTATTATTAGATGAACATACTGCATCTCTTGATCCAAAAACGTCAGAACGAATTGTAGAATTAACAGAAAATATTATTGCCCAACAACAAATAACTACATTAATGGTTACTCATAATTTAAATCATGCCATATCCATGGGAAATCGTTTATTGATGCTTCATAAGGGAGAAGTTTTATTTGATATCCAAGGAGAAGAAAAACAACAATTAACGATGGAAAAGTTATTTCATTATTTTGAAGAAGCCCAATCCGAAGATTTGGTTAGTGATCGCTTGTTGTTTTCCTAACTTTATTCAAATTTCTAAAGTGCATATCTATATAAAAAAAGCTCTATGGGAAAAGAAAAACGCCATGGAGCTTTTTTTATGAGTTATGGATATATCCTTGATGTTCACCTCGGAAAAAACGTGGTATAATAAAGATAGAAAGAAGATTTTGACAATGGGGAGGAACATGAATGATTACGGTGGAACAAATTATGGAAAAGCGTTTTTTAGCCGTACGTGAAACAGATCGGGTTGGTCCTGTATTGGAGTGGATGGATCGATATAAAGTAGGAATTGCACCTGTTTTAAATGAGAAGAAAAAGCTAGTAGGTATGATTCGTGAAAAGCAATTATACCAAGGATTATTCCAACAAGAATATGATCCCCTCCACGTCATTGAAAACATCATTGATCGGGTAATTATTACAGTGAGTAAAGAGGAACATTGGATTCAAGCGGCAAAGCGATTACGTATTTATAATCTTTCTGCTATGCCTGTAGTAGAAGATGGGTACGTTATAGGAATGGTAACCCAAGAAATAATTTTAGATCATTTTATTGTCCATTCGATATAAGTCCTATCACCTATATTCAAAGTAAAGCATATTCAGTATAATAGAAATAGATTTTGTTTTATTGATAGCATAAAAATAGGGATAAAAGAGGTGAGCACATGAGGAAAATATCTTTAGAGGGATTGATTCAACAAGTTGAAGACGTTCCAGTTTTGCCGAATGTTGTGTACCAAGTGATGGCTCTAACAGAAGATCCGCATTCAACGATACAAGATTTAGAACAGGTTATTTTACAAGATCAAAGTTTAACAGCTCGGATTTTGCGGTTGGCTAATTCAGCTTACTATGGCTATCCTAGAAAGATATCTACATTATCAGAAGCAGTTGTTTTACTTGGATTTTCTACTATGCGTAATATTGTTTTAGCAGCCACAATGAATAAATTTTTATTGCAAGAAGTTCCTGGCTATGGGTTGCAACGAGGAGAATTATGGCGGCATTCTCAATCATGTGCCGTTACAGCTTGGTATATTGCAAAAAAAGCAAAAATGAAACAATCGGATAAAGCTTATACGGCAGCTTTGTTAGAAGACATAGGAAAAGTGATCCTAAGTATTTATATGGAAGAAGCTTACGAAGAGATTCTAAAGAGGATGGAAGAAGAAAAAAGATCTTTCTTACATGTAGAAAAAGAGATTTTAGGTTTTCATCATGGTGAAATAGGGGCAAAGATTGCAGAAAAGTGGAATTTACCTCCTGATTTAGTAGAAGTAATTGCCTATCATCATGAACCAGAACAAGCAAAGGAAAACCCTTTATTAACTTCCATTGTTCATGTAGCTAATGGGCTAGTAATGATGATGGGAATTGGACTAGGGGTGGATGGGACAGCCTATCCTATTTCTGATTTTGCTCTGCAGCAACTAGGAATGAGTACTTTAGAGATACAACAGATCATGAGTGATGTATCTGATCTTTTGGTAGACGAGGATGCTTTTTTAACAGATTTTTTAGGAAGAGTATAAATTTTTCATCAAGGGATCCGATATATAGAGTAGAAGCTAAAAAAGTATATGTACATAGATATACGATAGCCACACTGAAAGAAAGGTAAAGGAGGAAAATACCATGTGGAATGTACAAAAGATGAGAATTAGTGGGCTTGCCAGTGGCATGGATACGGATATGATGGTTCAAAATCTGATGCGTGCAGAAAGGATTCCCTTGGATCGATTGTATCAACAAAAACAGCTGATCGAATGGCGAAGAGATGCTTATCGGGATATAACTAACACCTTAAGGGTTTTTAAAGATGATTTTATGGATCTTTTAAAGCCAGATAAAAATATGCTATCTCCTAATTACTTTAAGCGTTTTACGGCACAAGTTACGGATGCATTAGGAAAAGAAAGCAATGCCGTAGAAGTTTCTGGTAGTGCAGGTGCTATTGAGGAAGAACTGAAGGTTCAAGTAGAACAGTTAGCCCAGGCAAATATATGGGTTGGTTCATCTGATGGAGATAAAAAAATAACAAAAGAGGATTTAGGGAAAACATTAGGAGAATTAGACGGATTTAAAGAGTTTTTTGCAGAAGGAGCAGATCCTTTTCAGTTCACAATTAATAAGGCACAATTTAAAGATTTTACAAAAGATACTACTTTAAAAGAACTCATGGAAAAGGTCAATAGTGATGAAAAAGCCAATGTTACCATGCGATTCAATGAAATTACCAATACCATGGAGATCATTGGTAAGAAAACAGGAGCAGATAATACCATTCGGTTTTCAGAAGGAGAACCGAATAGCAATGCCTTAACAACAGCTTTAGGTTTAACAGAAAGGCAAGTAGCCCAAGATGCCCAAGTAAATATTGACGGAACGGATGTTACAGGTATTAGTAGTAATCAATTTACTCGTAATGGCATTACCTATAAATTAAATCATACAACAGGAACTGAAACCGTAACAGTTTCTCTGCGCAAAGATGTAGATACGGCAGTAGATAATATTAAAACCGTGGTAGAAGAATATAATAAGATTGTAGATTTGCTAAACACTAAGGTGAGCGAGAAATACAATAAAAACTTTCCACCTCTTACCCAAGAACAGCGAGAAGCTATGGATACAAAGGATATTGAAAAGTGGGAAGAAAAAGCAAAAACAGGATTGTTAACAAGGGATAGTTTATTACAAGGCATTTTACAAGATATGCGTAGAAGCCTCAGTGACCCTGTTGATGGAGTTGCGCCCATTGCTTATTTGCGACAAATTGGGATTGATACTAGTCGAGATTATAAAAATGAATCTGGGAAATTAGTTATTACGGATGAACGAAAATTAAGAGAGGCTCTAGTGAATGATCCAGATGGAATTGTTAGGATTTTTACAAAGACTTCAGATAAGTCTTATAGTCGAAGTATGCCTAAAGAAGGGCGTCAAGAACGATATAATGAACAGGGTTTGATGCATCGTTTATCAGATATTATCAATGATAATATTTCTACTTTTTTAGATGCCAATGGAAATCCAGGAAAGTTGATTACGAAAGCAGGGTTAGAAAACACTCGTTTTGTGGATCAACATCAATTGAATGATGATATGAAACGTTTAAGTCGTCGTATGGATGATTTAGAACGAAACTTGATTCGAAAAGAAAATGCGTACTATAGTCGATTTGCTGCCATGGAGAAAGCTTTGGCACAGATGCAAAATCAAGCATCTTCGCTTTTAGCACAATTAGGAATGGGTAATTAACCATGTATGAAGAAAAACTGAAAGAAAAAAAAGAAATTGTTCAAAAAATCTTCTTCAATACACAACAACAGACGCAGATAATACAAGAAGAGGACGAAGAAAAACTTCTTCCTCTTCTTCATGAACGTCAGGAGTTGATTCAAGAGCTAGAGTGTATTACCCAGCAAATCCAAGAGATAAAGAGTAGGATTAAGATTACCCAAGAACAGAAAGACATGGAAACAGAAATCCAAAAAAAATTGCAACAAGTCTATGACCAAGAAATAAAAAATCAACAACAAATGGAAAAAAACAGGCAAGAATTGTATCAAAATATTCAAGATTTGCAGCAAAGTAAAAAAGCCATGGCAGAAGGATATAGGAAACAGCAAGTATCAACCTATGGGTATTTCATTGATAAGAAAAATTAAAAGAAATGAAGAAAGTGGGTATGGAGGTGAAGTCATGCGTCTTGATTCGCTAGGAACAAGTACTTACGAAACACGACCGAGGATGCATGAAATAGGGCAAAAAATGCAAGAACAAGTTATAAAAGAAGAACATCAAAAAAGGAATATTGCAGAATATGTTCAACAAAACCCAGGTTATTGTCCTACGGTAGCAGAAAAGGTAGTCCTTCAAGCCATTGAAGAAGCCAATATGAAATTACGGGGAGTAAATGCAGAATTTGAGTTTAGCATTCATGAACAAACCAAACAAATTATGGTTAAAGTATTGAATGCAGAAACCAAAGAAGTCATTCGAGAAATTCCACCTGAGAAAATTTTAGATATGGTTGCAAATATGTGGGAAATAGCAGGGATTATCGTTGATGAGCGTCGTTAAGTAAAACTTGCAGTTTACAAGATAAATCATTATAATAGAGGATAGGGAATGGGGTATTTTTAGGCAGGACTACAGAAGAGAGAGGAGAAATAGCGCAGAATGACAATGAATAATCCATATCAAACGTATAGGAACAATGCTATTTTGACCGCTACAAAAGAAGAGTTGACATTAATGCTTTATGACGGAGCTTTAAAGTTTTGCAATCAAAGCATACGAGCTTTAGAGGATAAAAATTTTGAGCTGGCACACCAGTTAAATATGCGGGTACAAGATATTATTCAAGAATTTCAATTATCTTTAGATGATCAATATGAGATTTCAGGTAGTTTGGCATTGCTTTATGATTATCTTCTTCGAAGAACCATTGAGGGGAACATTCAAAAAAGTATAGAGATTATGGAAGAAGTTCGGGAACTTTTAAAAGAGTTACGAGATACTTGGAAAGAAGCTATGCAGTTGGCAAAGAAAAAGCCGGTAGCACAAGTTGTAAATGAATAAGAAAAAGATCTACAAAACTACAAAGGAGGGTAGCAGGTTGTTTGTATTATCATACAGTCTGCTATCTTTGCTAGTACAACAGGCAAACAAAACGAAAAAATATTGACTTTTGTATACGCCTGTGGTATAGTAGGAAAGAGTTAGGTGGGTCTTTTTTTTATGCCCATTTTTAATCAGAATTTTATTCAGTGGAGGTGGAAGTTGTGCGAGTAAAAATTACTTTGGCTTGTACCGAATGCAAACAAAGAAATTATCATACAACGAAGGAAAAGAAAAACAACCCAGATCGTTTAGAAGCAAAAAAATACTGTAAGTTTTGTAAAACCCATACCGCACACCGGGAAACCAAGTAAAAAGTCCAAATACCTTGGGGAAGGAAGTGGAGTATATGGCAGATAACAATTCGGCACAGGTAAGTGAGAAAAAAACACAAAAGTCAAACAGTTCAAAGAAAATCAACAAATTTTTAAAAGGATTTAAAGGGGAATTCAAAAAAGTTATTTGGCCCAATCGTGAAGCATTGTTTAAACAAACAACAACTGTCATTGTTGTATCCGTTCTTGTAGGAATTACAATTTCCCTTATGGATTTTGTAATTGGCGCAGGAATTCATCTGATCGTTCGATAATTATTATAAAGGATGGTATTATGTCGGAAGAGGTTAAATGGTATGTTGTCCATACTTATTCAGGGTATGAGAATAAGGTGAAGGCAAATATCGAAAAAATTATTGAAAATCGAAATATGCAAGATCAAATTCATGAAGTAGTAGTTCCGGTGCAAGATGCATTGGAAGAAAAAAATGGGAAACGGAAAGTTGTTCAGCGAAAAGTATTCCCGGGGTATGTATTGATCAAAATGCATATGAATGATGATACATGGTATGTCGTTCGCAATACAAGAGGAGTTACTGGGTTTGTTGGTCCAGGCTCTAAACCTGTTCCGTTATCAGAAGAAGAGGTTCAGGCGATGGGTATTGATATGACAGCTATGAAGATTGATCTCGAGGCTGGAGATACCGTAAGAGTGGTCACAGGACCCTTTGAAAATTCCATTGGTATCGTAAAGGAAATCCAACCCCACAAGCGAACCGTTGTCGTCCGTTTATCCATGTTTGGACGGGAAACTCCGGTGGAATTGGATTTTGGTCAGATTCAAAAGGTATAGCAATGACTCGTGTCATTTGGATCATAAGATGCAATGTTGCATGAAAAGTGGGAGGGAAATCCCCGCAAATACCACATTTATTCAGGAGGTGCGCTATAATGGCGAAAAAAGTTACTGGAATGATTAAATTACAAATCCCTGCTGGAAAGGCAACACCAGCACCACCCGTTGGACCTGCATTAGGACAACATGGGGTTAATATTGTGGCATTCACAAAAGAATTTAACGAAAGAACAGCACAACAGGCAGGAATGATTATTCCTGTTGTAATTACAGTGTATCAAGATAGAAGTTTTACTTTTATCACAAAAACACCACCAGCAGCTGTATTGCTTAAAAAAGCATGTAAAATAGAGTCTGGATCTGGAGTGCCTAATAAAACAAAAGTGGCCACAATTTCTAAAGAAGAAGTAAGAAAGATCGCTGAGTTAAAAATGCCCGATTTAAACGCTGCAACCGTTGAAGCTGCCATGAGCATGGTAGAAGGAACAGCTAGAAGTATGGGTATTACTGTACAAGACTAATGACACCCAAGCACAAGCAAAGGTGCTTATTCGTGGGAGGGTTAAGTCCCCGATAATACCACAAAGGAGGTTATATTTGTGAAAAGAGGAAAAAATTATTTAGAAGCTGCCAAATTGGTAGAAAAAGATAAAGCCTATGATCCAAATGAGGCGATTGAGTTAGTGCAAAAGATGGCAAAGGCCAAATTTGATGAGACAGTAGAAGCTCACATTCGACTAGGTGTTGATAGTCGTTATTCTGATCAACAAGTTCGTGGAGCTGTTGTTCTTCCTCATGGAACCGGAAAAACAGTTCGTGTGCTTGTATTTGCTAAAGGTGATAAAGCGAAAGAAGCAGAAGCGGCTGGTGCAGACTATGTTGGAGCAGAAGAATTAGTGCCCAAGATCCAAAACGATGGATGGTTAGATTTTGATGTGGTTGTTGCAACACCAGATATGATGGGTGTTGTAGGACGTTTAGGACGGGTATTAGGACCTAAAGGATTAATGCCAAATCCTAAATCCGGTACAGTAACCATGGATGTAGCAAAAGCAATTGAAGAAATTAAAGCAGGGAAAGTGGAATATCGTTTGGATAAAAGCAATATTATCCACGTACCCATTGGAAAAGTTTCTTTCGGTACAGAAAAATTATCAGACAACTTCCGAACACTGATGGATGCAATTATAAAAGCAAGACCAGCGGCTGCAAAAGGTCAATATTTAAGAAGTGTTTCCATTTCTGCGACCATGAGTCCTGGTGTTAGAATCAATCCACTACATGTTATTGAAAAATAACCTATTGACAATTTAAAATAATCTATATATAATAAATAAATGGAATTTGTACCGTAGACAGTAGGTGCCACAGGCGTAAACATTTGACCTACCGAGGTATATGTATCAGATCGGATTAAGTTTTGATTTGAAAAACATATAGCCTCTTTGTCTGCGGACATGGAGGCTTTTTGTGGATTTTATAAAGCTTCAAAACATGAAGGAGGTGGATGGCATGGCAAAAATAGAGCAAAAGCAAGTTGTTGTGAATGAAATTAAAGAAAAATTAAATGGAGCCCAATCAGCTGTATTGGTTGATTATCGTGGATTAACGGTAGAACAAGATACAGAACTTCGTAAAAAATTGCGAGAAGCCAATGTAGAATATCGAGTGTATAAAAACACCATGGTTAATTTTGCGATTGAAGGAACAGATATGGAACCTTTAAAAGATTTCTTAAAAGGACCTACAGCAATTGCAATTAGCTACGATGATCCAACAAATGGACCAAGAATATTAAATGAAATTGCAGAAAAATATAAAGCATTAGAATTTAAAGCAGGAATCGTAGAAAGTAATTTCTATGATGTGGAAGGAATTAAAAAAGTAGCTAAAATTCCTCCTAAAGATCAATTACTTTCTACATTGCTTGGAAGTTTCAAATCGCCTATGGCTTCCTTTGCCCGTGTGGTAAGAGCCATTGCAGAGAAACAAGAAGGCGGAGAATCCGCAGCAGAATAATTATAATAAGAAAAAATTCGGAGGTGTATATACCATGGCAAAATTATCAATTCAAGAAATTGTTGATGCAATTAAAGAATTAAGTGTTATGGAATTAAATGATTTAGTAACAGCATGTGAAGAAGAGTTTGGTGTATCTGCTGCTGCTGGCGTAATGGTAGCTGCAGGAGCAGTAGCAGGCGGAGCTGCTGAAGAAGAAAAAACAGACTTTGATGTAGAATTAACAGATGTAGGATCACAAAAAATCAAAGTTATTAAAGTGGTTCGTGAAGTAACTGGTTTAGGATTAAAAGAAGCAAAAGATTTAGTAGAAGCTGCACCTAAAGTAGTTAAAGAAGGACTACCTAAAGAAGAAGCAGAAGAATTAAAAAGCAAGTTAGAAGAAGTAGGCGCAAAAGTAACATTGAATTAATAGAAAATCTCCTATTTTGATAGGAGATTTTCTATTAATAATAATTAAAAAGACCTTGACAGGTCTTTTTAATTATGCTAATATTTTAAAATGCATTCATATTCCAAATTTATCATTTTATTCATCTATTATCTTCAGTATATCATATCAAATGACAATTGACAATATATAAGGACAAATTTATACATTTCTTTTTATTCAATCGAAGGCAACAAAGGACATATCTTTATATGGCCTTTTATAAAGCATAAAATTTTCCAAGGGGTGAAACAACAGTATGGAGAAAAATAGGATCCGTCCTGTAAAAGTAGGGAAAGGCATACGAATGAGTTATGCAAGAATGAATGAAGTCATTGAAATGCCCAATCTCATTGAGGTGCAGAAAAACTCCTATGAGTGGTTTTTGGATGAAGGACTTCGGGAAGTTTTTCAGGACATTTCCCCCATCACTGATTACAGTGGAAATCTAATACTTGAGTTTATTGATTTTTCTTTAGATGGAGAGCCAAAGTATTCCATTGAAGAATGTAAGGAACGGGATGCTACTTATGCGGCCCCCTTACGTGTAAAAGTACGTTTGTACAACAAAGAATTAGATGAAATAAAGGAACAAGAAATTTTTATGGGGGACTTTCCCCTTATGACAGATAATGGTACTTTTATTATTAATGGAGCTGAGCGGGTTATTGTCAGTCAATTAGTAAGATCCCCAGGTATTTATTATGATGTTAGCTTCGATAAATTAGGAAAGCAGCTTTTTACAGCAACCGTTATTCCTAATCGAGGAGCTTGGTTAGAGTATGAAACAGACTCAAATGATATCTTTAGTGTTCGTGTGGATCGAACGAGAAAAGTGCCCATTACTGTTTTGATTCGAGCGTTAGGCGTTGGTACCGATGCAGAGATTATTGAGTTGTTTGGTGAAGAACCCAAGATCATGGCCAGTATTGAAAAAGATAGTACGAAATCCTATGAAGAGGGACTCATTGAGATTTACAAACGAATTCGTCCAGGAGAACCTCCTACAGTAGAAAGTGCTCAATCCCTACTGACCAGTATGTTTTATGATCCCAAGCGTTATGACTTAGCAAAAGTAGGACGATATAAATTTAATAAGAAATTGGCTTTACGCAATCGGATTCGTGATTGTATTTTAGCAGAACATGTGGTAGATCCTAGTACAGGAGAAATCATTGCAGAAGTAGGAGAACGAATCACCTTAGAAATGGCAGATGCCATTCAAGATACAGGTGTTTCTTATGTTTGGGTTGACATTGACGGTCACCCTGTTAAGATTCTAAGCAACTGCGTTGTTGATATTGAAAAACATGTAGACATTGACGCAAAATCCATAGGAATTAAGGAAAAAGTTTATTTTCCAGTACTGGAAGAGTTAATGGATACTTTTTCCGATCCAGAAGAATTAAAGAAAGCTATTAAACAAAACATTCCACGTTTGGTTCCCAAGCATATTACATTTGAAGATATTATGGCTTCTATTAATTATAATATTCATCTTGAGTACCAAATAGGACTGAAGGATGATATTGATCATTTAGGAAATCGAAGAATACGAGCTGTTGGAGAATTATTGCAAAATCAATTCCGTATTGGGTTATCACGAATGGAAAGGGTTGTTCGAGAGAGAATGACCATTCAAGATTTAGATTCCATTACGCCCCAAGGATTAATTAATATTCGACCGGTAACAGCATCCATTAAGGAATTCTTTGGAAGTTCCCAATTATCTCAGTTTATGGATCAAACCAATCCTTTGGCAGAATTGACACATAAGAGAAGGCTTTCAGCTTTAGGACCAGGTGGACTTTCCAGAGAGCGGGCTGGTTTCGAAGTCCGTGACGTTCACCATTCTCACTATGGTCGTATGTGTCCTATTGAAACCCCAGAAGGTCCCAATATTGGACTCATTAACTCATTAGCTACTTTTGCACGTATTAATGAATACGGGTTTATTGAAGCCCCTTATCGTAAAGTGGACAAATCTTCGTCTGTTCCCATTGTTACAAAAGAAGTTGTTTATGTAACAGCAGACGAGGAAGAAAATTACCGAGTAGCTCAAGCCAACGAACCTTTAAGTGAAAATGGAGAGTTTTTAAATAAACGAGTCAGTGGTCGTTTCCGCGAAGAAATTATTGAAGTCGATGCAAATCAAATTGACCTTATGGACGTATCTCCAAAACAAATTTTCTCTGTTGCTACATCCATGATTCCATTCTTAGAGAATGATGATGCTAACCGAGCATTAATGGGATCTAACATGCAGCGACAAGCAGTTCCTTTACTACGAACAGAATCACCTATTGTAGGAACAGGGATGGAATATAAAGCAGCTAGGGACTCAGGAGTAGCCATTATTGCGAAACGTGGTGGTGTGGTAGAGAAAGTAACAGCCACTCATATTGTGATTAAGACAAAAGACGGCAGCAAAGATACGTATAAATTATTAAAATTCTTGCGCAGTAACCAAGGAACCTGTATCAATCAACGTCCCATCGTAAGTCAAGGAGAAGTTGTAGAAACAGGAGAAGTCATTGCCGATGGTCCTTCCACAGATCATGGAGAAATTGCACTTGGTAAAAATCCGCTGATTGGATTTATGACCTGGGAAGGCTACAATTTTGAGGATGCTATTTTACTTAGTGAACGATTGGTACAAGAAGACGTTTATACGTCTATTCATATCGAAGAATATGAAGCAGAATCAAGAGATACAAAATTAGGACCCGAAGAAATAACGAGAGATATTCCTAATGTTGGTGAAGATGCTCTCAAGGATTTAGATGAGCGAGGGATTATTCGTATTGGTGCTGAAGTGCAAGCAGGAGATATTTTAGTCGGAAAAGTAACCCCTAAAGGAGAAACAGAATTAACAGCAGAAGAACGATTGCTTCGAGCTATTTTTGGTGAAAAGGCAAGAGAAGTTCGAGATACTTCTCTTCGAGTTCCTCATGGAGAAGCAGGGATTATTGTAGATGTAAAAGTATTTACAAGGGAAAATGGAGATGAACTTCCTCCAGGAGTAAACCAATTGGTTCGATGTTATATTGCTCAGAAAAGAAAAATATCTGTTGGTGATAAAATGGCAGGGCGACATGGGAACAAAGGGGTTATTTCTCGTATTTTACCGGTAGAAGACATGCCCTTTTTACCCAATGGAGAACCCTTAGATATTGTTCTTAATCCCTTAGGGGTACCTTCTCGGATGAATATTGGTCAAGTATTGGAAGTTCACTTAGGTTTAGCAGCCAAAGCCTTAGGATTTAAAATCGCAACCCCTGTATTTGATGGGGCGTCTGAGATTGATATTATGGATACGTTAGAACTAGCCAATGATTATGTAAACTTAACTTGGGCAGAATTTGAAAGCCATTGGAAAGATAAATTAAGTAAAGAATTATTTGGTTATTTAGAGGAGCATAAGGAAAATCGGGAATTATGGAAAGGCGTTCCTATTAAAAGAGATGGAAAAGTTCGACTTCGGGATGGACGAACAGGAGAAGAGTTTGATAGTCCAGTAACAGTAGGATACATGCATTATCTAAAGCTACACCATTTAGTTGATGATAAGATTCATGCTCGTTCCACAGGTCCTTATTCCTTAGTTACACAACAACCTTTAGGAGGAAAAGCTCAATTTGGTGGTCAACGTTTTGGAGAGATGGAAGTATGGGCTCTTGAGGCCTATGGTGCTGCCTATACATTGCAAGAAATTTTGACTGTTAAATCGGATGACGTGGTAGGACGGGTAAAAACCTATGAAGCCATTGTTAAAGGAGAGAATATTCCAGAGCCAGGCATTCCAGAATCCTTTAAAGTATTATTAAAAGAATTACAATCTCTTGCATTAGATGTAAAGGTTCTTAAAGATGATGAAACAGAGATCGAAATTCAAGAATCTGTTGATGATGTTGACGAGCTCAATGTTAATATTGAAGGAATGGAAGATGACGTGGATGATGTGGAAGTAGAAGAACCAGAAATAGAGGAAGAAGAGGATGATTTTTTAGATCCTTCCGAAGAAGAACCTTCCGATGAAGATTTGATCAATGATAAGGATTTATTTGACGAAGATTTAGAGTAAGAAAGGGGCGACTTCCAATATGGAAACTATGGATCAAGCAGTCTATTTTGATTCCATTAAGATCGGATTAGCTTCACCAGAAAAAATTCGAGAATGGTCAAAGGGAGAGGTAAAAAAACCAGAAACCATTAATTATAGAACCTTAAAGCCAGAACGAGATGGACTCTTTTGCGAGAGAATTTTTGGACCTAGTAAAGATTGGGAATGTCATTGTGGAAAATACAAGCGCATTCGTTATAAAGGGATTGTTTGTGATCGCTGTGGTGTTGAAGTAACCAAAAGCAAAGTACGACGGGAACGTATGGGGCACATTGAATTAGCGGCCCCTGTATCTCATATTTGGTATTTTAAAGGGATTCCTAGTCGTATGGGATTGATTTTGGATATGTCTCCAAGATCCTTAGAAAAAGTATTATACTTTGCTTCTTATATTGTTTTAGATCCTGGGAATACAGGATTGCAATACCAACAGCTTTTGACAGAAAAAGAATACCGAGATGCCTATGATAAATATGGAAATCAATTTAGAGCTGGTATGGGAGCAGAGGCAGTACAAGAATTATTAAGCAACATTGATTTAGAAAAAGAATCCCAAGAATTAAAAAAAGCACTCAAAGAAACAACAGGCCAAAAGCGGGTACGTGTAATCAAACGTTTAGAAGTAGTGGAAGCTTTTTTAAATTCAGGAAATCGTCCAGAATGGATGATTTTGAGCGTGATTCCGGTTATACCCCCTGATTTACGTCCGATGGTACAATTAGATGGTGGACGCTTTGCTACCTCTGACTTAAATGATTTGTACCGAAGAGTTATTAACCGTAACAATCGTTTAAAACGTTTATTGGATTTAGGAGCACCGGATATTATTGTTCGAAATGAAAAAAGAATGCTTCAAGAAGCTGTTGATGCTTTGATTGATAATGGACGAAGAGGACGTCCGGTTACAGGACCCGGAAACCGACCCCTTAAATCTTTGTCAGATATGTTAAAAGGAAAACAAGGACGTTTTCGTCAAAACCTTTTAGGGAAACGAGTAGACTATTCTGGACGTTCTGTTATTGTTGTTGGGCCTGAATTAAAAATATACCAATGTGGATTACCTAAAGAAATGGCAATCGAATTATTTAAGCCTTTCGTCATGAAAAAACTAGTGGAAGATGGACTGGCACATAATATTAAATCCGCTAAGAGAATGGTAGAAAGACTACAACCAGAAGTATGGGATATCCTAGAAGAAGTTATCAAAGAACATCCAGTGATGCTAAACCGTGCTCCCACTCTTCACCGTTTAGGAATTCAAGCTTTTGAACCTACATTGGTAGAAGGAAGAGCTATTAAATTACATCCTTTGGTATGTAATGCGTACAATGCAGACTTTGATGGGGACCAAATGGCTGTTCACGTACCTCTATCCGTAGAGGCTCAGGCAGAATGTCGATTTTTACTTCTTTCTCCCAATAACTTATTAAAGTTATCTGACGGTGCACCTGTAGCTGTACCTTCCCAAGATATGGTTTTAGGGATTTATTACCTTACCATTCAAAAAGAAGGAGAAAAAGGTGAAGGACGAGTATTTAAAGATCCTAATGAAGCTATTTTAGCCTATGAAAACCATGAAATTACTCTCCATGCAAAAATCAAGGTAAGAAGAACCTTAGAAATTAACGGAGAATGGCGTTCTCAGATTATTGATACTACAGTAGGGCGTATTCTCTTCAATGAAGCCATTCCGCAAAATATAGGTATAGTTGACCGAAGTAAGGAAGAAAATCAACTAGTGTATGAAGTTGACTTCTTAGTAGGAAAGAAACAATTAGGGCGTATTCTTAATGCTTGTATTAATAAACACGGTGCCACTACGACAGCAGAAGTGCTAGATAGCATTAAAACATTAGGATACCGTTATTCTACCAAAGGAGCTGTAACCATTTCTGTTTCTGATATGGAGATTCCTAAAGAAAAACCTGACTACTTAAAAGAAGCAGAAGAAACAGTAGAGCGAGTTACTCGTCATTTTAGAAGAGGGTTAATGACGGATGAAGAACGTTATGTGAAAGTTATTGAGGCTTGGAATGCGGCTAATGAAAAAATTACAACTGCGTTATTAGAGAACTTAGATAATTATAACAATCTATATATGATGGCAGACTCTGGTGCGCGGGGATCCCAAAGCCAGATCAAACAATTAGCTGGAATGCGTGGATTGATTGCTAGCCCATCAGGAAGAATTATTGAACTACCCATCAAATCCAACTTCCGTGAAGGTTTGGACGTGCTTGAATACTTTATTTCTGCCCATGGTGCTCGAAAAGGATTGGCGGATACAGCTCTTCGAACAGCCGACTCAGGGTACTTAACAAGACGTTTAGTTGACGTATCTCAAGACGTGATTGTTCGAGAAATGGATTGTTCTGTTCATGAAGGATATGACGGACATGAAATACCAGGTATGTGGGTGAAAGCCTTTAAAGAAGGAAACGAAATCATTGAACCTTTAGAAGATCGAATTACAGGGCGATGGTCCATTCAAGAAATTCGACATCCCAAAACCAATGAAGTTCTTGTTGAGGCAGATACAATGATTTCCCCAGATCAAGCCAAGGCCGTTGTAGCAGCAGGAATTGAGAAAGTATTAATCCGAACCGTATTGACGTGTCGATCTAAAATAGGAGTTTGTTCCAAATGTTATGGTGCGAACCTAGCTTCTGGCCGTATTGTTCGTGTTGGTGAAGCCGTAGGAATTATTGCGGCTCAATCCATTGGAGAACCAGGAACCCAATTAACCATGCGTACTTTCCATACGGGAGGAATCGCTGGAGATGATATTACACAAGGTTTGCCAAGGGTTGAAGAACTATTTGAAGCTAGGAAACCAAAGGGATTGGCTATTGTAGCCGAGTTTGGTGGTCAAGTAAGTATTAATGATACCAAGAAAAAACGCGAAGTCATTGTTACCAATGATGAGACGGGAGAGTCAAAAGCCTACCTTATTCCTTATGGATCAAGAATTACTGTTTATCAAGATCAAATCATTGAAGCAGGAGATGAACTTACAGAAGGAAGTGTGAACCCCCATGATATCCTAAAGATAAAAGGAATTCGAGGTGTTCAAGATTATATGATTCAAGAAGTTCAAAAGGTTTATCGTTTGCAAGGGGTAGATATTAACGATAAACATATTGAAATTATTGTTCGTCAAATGCTGAAGAAAGTGAAATTGGAGGAAAGTGGAGACACTTCCTTACTACCTGGAAGCTTAGTGGATCGCATGGAATATGAAGAAGAAAATAAAAAGATGCGAGAACAAGGATTGGAAGAAGCCGCCGGCAAAGAAGTTCTCTTAGGAATTACAAAAGCATCCTTAGCAACGGATTCCTTCTTATCAGCTGCCTCTTTCCAAGAAACCACTCGAGTTCTTACAGAAGCAGCCATTAAAGGGAAGAAAGATCCACTTATTGGCTTAAAGGAAAATGTAATTATTGGTAAACTAATTCC
>JAAYNZ010000155.1 GCA_012520595.1 Candidatus Epulonipiscium sp.
GTGATTAGTATGCCTTCTATGGAATTGTTTGAAGCCCAAACAGAA
This sequence comes from Candidatus Epulonipiscium sp., assembly GCA_012520595.1. Taxonomy (GTDB): domain Bacteria; phylum Bacillota; class Clostridia; order Lachnospirales; family JAAYNZ01; genus JAAYNZ01. The sequence goes on from JAAYNZ010000155.1 coordinate 46, forward strand.
GAATATAAAAATCAGGTAATGCCTAAAGAAGTACGAGCACGTTTAGTAGTAGAAGCAGGCAGCTCTTTTGGATGGCATAAATATACAGGTCTCGATGGAGATACCATTTGCATTGATACTTTTGGTGCATCAGCTCCTGCATCTACACTCTTTGAATATTTTGGATTTACAGTGGATCATGTAGTGCAAAAGGCAACGGAGATTGTCAATCATCTGCAATAAGAGGAGAGAGTAATATGTTATATCCTTTGTTTTTTACTCCTATTTATAAAGAAAGAGTATGGGGAGGAACAAAACTACAAGAATTATATCAACGCCAAATCCCTTATGAACATACAGGGGAAAGTTGGGATATTGCTTGTCACCCTAATGGAGTTAGTGTCATCAGCAATGGATCTTTGCGAGGAAGAACATTAGAAGAACTTGTTAAAAAAGATCCCAAAGCCTTGTTAGGAGAAGCTTTTAAAGAAATGAAAAAATTTCCTCTCCTTATCAAATTATTAGATGCTCAAGATAAATTATCAGTACAAGTTCATCCTCAAGATGAATATGCAAAAACACATGAAAAGGGTGAGCTAGGTAAATGCGAAATGTGGTATGTAATGGATGCTCCTCTAGGAGCTACTTTAGTAGCAGGAGTGAAAGAAGGAACAACAAAACAAGAGTTTGAAAGAGCGATTCAAGAAGGTACAGTAGAGTCCTTCTTAACTCGGATTCCGGTTAATGTAGGTGATGTTATTAATATCCCATCAGGCTTAGTTCATGCCATTGAAGAAAATATTGTAGTTGCAGAAATACAGCAAAATTCAGATACTGTTTATCGGGTCTATGATTGGAACCGAAGGGGACTTGATGGAAAACCGAGAGAACTACACATAGAAAAAGCCTTTGATGTAATTGATTTTACAAAAAGTTCTTCTCCTAAAGTACAAGGACTTTCCGTTAACAAAGGGGACGCTATCGATACCTATTATATTGCAAACTCTTATTTTGCAGTAGAAAAAATACAGCTTCGTGGTACAATTGTAGAAAACACAAAAAACCTCAAATTTTACCTCTATACATGTCTAGAAGGACAAGGTATAATAAAACATAATGAGATTCAATCTACGTTTCATAAAGGGCAATCTTTTATGATTCCAGGGAGTATAGGGCTTTATGAAATATCGGGGGAGGTTACTTTGTTAAAAAGTTATATCCCTCATATTCAAAAGGATTTTATACAACCTTTGATAGAGGCTGGATATACACTTCAAGATATTCAAAAAAAGGTAGCCATCGAAGAATAAAAGCTAGATTTGAATCGATAAGTGACCGAAATGATAAAGTGGGGGCCTAGTATGAGACAATATAAAACCATATCTGTTCAAAAACAGGAGGTTGCAAAAATTTATTGTAATGGATGTGGGAAGCTAATCCCAAAAGATCAACATGGAAACTTTGAAGAAGTCCTGCATATTCAAAAAGAATGGGGATATTTATCGAAAAGAGATGGGGAAATACACATTATTGATCTTTGTCAATCTTGTTATGAAAAATGGATTAATACTTTCCCCATATCCCCTGTTATTAATAAGAATAAAAAATAGGCATCCAGAAGATGTCTATTTTTTATTTTGTGATACAAAAATCCATTGAATAAATCGTTGGTATTGTATATAGTATTAATAGGCATTCTAATAGGAGGGGATTGTGTGAATTATCCTCAAGAAATTTTTCAACAATTAAAAGAAAAGGGATATAAGTTAACTCCCCAGCGAGAAAAAATGATTGAGACTTTATGTAAGTATCAAGGACATTTTATATCGGTGGAACAACTATGGGAGATCATAAGACAAACTTATCAATCGATTCATATAACAACTATTTATCGCAACCTTGAAGTGTTAGAAAAGGCAAGTTTAGTTCATAAGATCTATGTTGATGGGATGTATAAATATGGGTTAAAAGTAGAATCCTCTCATCATCATCATATGATTTGTAAGCAATGTGGAAAAACGAAAACCATTGACTTTTGCCCTTTGCAAGAAATACATATGGGATCCGGTATGAAAGAATTTACCGTTACAGATCATACATTTGAACTTTATGGATATTGTAATCAATGTAAAAACTTAAAACAAAAAGGAGAGTGAACATGCTTGATGTTTGTTTAGTAGGAACGGGAGGCATGATGCCTTTGCCAGAAAGATGGTTAACGGCATTATTGCTTCGCTATAATGGAAAGATGATCCTTGTTGACTGTGGAGAAGGAACCCAAATTCCTTTAAAAATGCTAGGGTGGGGGTTTAAATCACTAGATATCATTTGTCTTACCCATTATCATGGAGATCATGTTGCCGGATTGCCCGGTATTTTATTGACATTAGGAAATGCGGGAAGAAGAGAACCTTTAACCATCATAGGGCCACCAGGATTACGGCGTGTAGTACAAGGGCTTCGTGTGATTGCACCTGAACTTCCTTATGAGATTCATTATATAGAATCCAGTGATCAACAACCTGAAACTTTTCAAATGGGAGATTTTCATATTTCTACTCTTCCACTAGAACATACAATGCCTTGTGTGGGATATACCATAGAGATCCATAGACGTCCTAAGTTTCAGCCTCATAAGGCTGAAGCATACCAAATTCCTAAACCTTTATGGAAGGTCTTACAACAAGGAGAAAGTATTCAATGGAATGGGCAAGAGATTGCACCATCTTTTGTATTAGGGCCTCCTAGAAAAGGCTTAAAAATTAGCTATTGTACAGATACTCGACCTATCCCTTCTTTAATAGAATTTATTAAAAATGCAGATTTATTTATATGTGAAGGCATGTATGGGGACGAAGACAAAAGACAAAAAGCCATAGAATATAAACATATGCTTTTTTCAGAAGCAGCTCAGTTGGCAAAAGAGGGACAAGTACAAGAACTTTGGCTAACCCACTATAGTCCTTCCTTAACAGAGCCACAGCAGTATCTAGGAAATGCTCAAACTTATTTTCCAAATGTACGTCTTGGCAACGATTTAATGACAACAAGCTTACTTTTTGAATAAATGGATAAAAAACAGACATAAATCATTAAAATGCGTATATAAAGGTAACCAATAATAAATGGATTAAAGAATAAGATGGTGAAGAGTATGGAAGATTATGAGATCATACAACAATGCCTAAGTGGGGAAAAAGATGCTTTTGGGGAATTGGTAAATCGATATAAAAACCTGGTATATTCCGTAATTTTACGTATGATTAATAATGCAGAAGAAGCTAATGATTTGGCACAAGAAGTTTTTATTAAGGTATATAAAAATTTAGATAAATACTCACCACAGTATAAATTTTCTACATGGATTATTCGTATTACAACTAATTTGGTCATTGATTATCGAAGAAAACAAAAGCAAGCCACTATTTCATTGGATGATATGGTATATGAACCTGTTGCAGAAGATACACCGGAAGAACATTATTTACGACAAGAACAAAGGAATACGGTGCAGAATATTCTAGAGCAGATGCCTGATATGTATCGTATACCCATTGTATTATATCACCAGCAAGGCCTTTCCTACCAAGAAATTGCAGATGTAATTAATGAACCTTTATCAAAAGTAAAAAATAGAATTTTTCGAGGGCGAAAAATGATAAAAGAAGAATTGTTGGCAATGAAAGAAGGTGAAATATATGAAATGTAGGCAGGCTGATGAGTTAATGATGGATTATTTAGACGGGATTCTTTCCAAGGATAAAGCATACCAATTAAACCAGCATTTACAGCAATGTGATGCTTGTGTCGAAACTTTTTATGCCTATGAACAAATTAAAAAAGAGCTTCATCAAATGAATATAGTAGAAGCTCCTATAGGTTTTACGGAACAAGTGATGGGCAGAATTGAAGAAATAAAACCCCAATATGATCTTCAAAAAGAAATGCCTATGGAAAACATAACAGGAATTGTGTGGGGTATTTTTTCCATTTTATTTGGCATAGGTGTTTTATTAGTTATTTATCAACAAGAAATTTTAAGTTTTCTATTGAGTTACCCTTATACTTCTTCTTGGATTGGTCAGTTTATTCCTACATTTGACCTTTTGACTCAATACCTTCAACAGTTACAGAAAAACATGAGTGGCATCATTGTATCCATACGGCAAATCGTTGAAAATGGAAAAACTTTATTGGCATTGATTTTAGTTGTATTAGGTATGGTTCAATATCGAATTTATCGCAAAGAAAAGGTAGAAGTATGATGAAAAACATCATGATGCACAGGTGTATTTTTCTTTTGAGTTGTTTATGCTTTATATTTCCACTATGTACTATATATGGCAAAGAAAATACATTATCAGGATTTTATTGGTTCCAAAAAATATACCAAGAAAACAAAACAGAAGGAAAAGTCTTCCTTCTGTTTTGTGATGCTCAAATAAAGGGGTATCATACAGGGAATGTATATATTATAAAAGGAACCACCCAAGTGATAGGAACGGTAGAAGGGAATATTTATATCTATGACGGTCAGTTAAATATCGATTCGGAAGCCCAAATTTTAGGAAGTGTTCATGCACTATTAGGGAATGTTCATAAGCAGCCCAAGGCCTTAGTACAGGAAGGAATTCATCCTCTTATTCCTTCCTTTCCTCTATTGATAAAAGCCCTTCCTATTCCAGAATTTTTAAAAGAAAAAGAAGAATTACCTCGTGTGATCGTCTTGATGGCTCAAATTTTACTTCAAATTCTCATTGGTTTAATCCTTATTTCTTTAGGAAAAAATTTTGTTGAACAAGGAAATATGATATTATATTATCAGCCTTATCAGGTATTTAGAGAAGGCGGTATTTTATTTTTTATGTTTTCTTTACTAATAGGACTATTTACCCTTTCTTTAATAGGATTTCCTATTGCATTATTCTTTCTACTTTTTTTATGGTTATTTTCTTTGTTAGGACAAATCATAATTGGTATTTTTATAGGTTGGAGTGTAGAAAAAAAAGTAGCTCTAGAGTGGCATATTTATATTTATTATTTGTTAGGAACCGCGATTTTGGAAGTTTTCAAAGCCATTCCAGCTCTAGGATGTATTTTGCGCGTCATTATTATTCCTTGGATAAGCCTAGGCATTTTGTCCAGACAGTATATCAATAAGAAAATTGATCATAAGGTATTTAAAACCATCCAACATCAAGAAAGGGTGGGGGCAAACCATAAGGAGTTGTACACAATTATTACAAAAGGGATTGGAAATAAAAAGAGGGAGGATGAAAAACCATGAGAAAAGCAATTGCTTTTTTGATAATGATTGCATTGGGTGTTGGTTTTTATTTTTATGTAGGTACAAAGATTCAATCTGAATCTAAGCCAACATCAAAATTTGAACAATTGATGGAGTATGATCCAGATCATTCCTATCCTTCTACACCGGAAGAGGTAATGGCTCTTTACCAAAAAATTATTCAATACTTGTATAGTAATAAAGTACAAAATCAAGAAATACAACCTTTAATTTCTATGCAACGAAAACTATTTCATAGCGAGTTATTAGCTCTTAATCCCACAGAGATCCAGACTATAAAAGTTCAAGCAGAAATAGAGAAGAACAAGGAAACCAATGTAAAAATCTTTGACATAAAACAAGGAAGTGTTGAGTTTGTTGATTTAAAACAAGATAAGGCAAAAATGAAAGTAATCCATTTTATAAATGGAGGAGAAAAACAGTATTTAGAATATTATTTGATAAAAGAAAATGATCAGTGGAAAATTTTAGCATGGAAGTCCATTGATAAATTTATATTGCCGGAGGAATAACTTATGTTAGAACAACAAGATACATATATTCTTGCTATCGAAACTTCATGTGATGAAACAGCAGCAGCTGTTGTAAAAAATGGAACAGAAGTACTATCTAATATTATATCATCTCAAATCAATTTGCATAAAAAATACGGTGGCGTAGTTCCAGAAATTGCGTCTCGTAAACATATCGAAAATATTAATCCAGTAATTCAAGAAGCCATGGAACAAGCAGGCCTTTCTTTTGAACAAATTGATGCCATCGCAGTCACCTATGGACCAGGATTGGTAGGTGCTTTATTGGTAGGATTATCAGCAGCTAAAGGTTTAGCTTTTGCTCTGGAAAAACCATTAATAGGTGTTCACCACATCGAGGGGCATATCTCTGCTAATTACATTGCAAATCCGTCCTTTCACCCTCCTTTTATCTGTTTAGTAGTTTCTGGAGGGCATAGTCATTTAGTACATGTGAGGGATTATGGAGAATATGAAATTTTAGGACAAACCAGGGATGATGCTGCGGGAGAGGCCTTTGATAAAGTGGCAAGAGCTTTAGGATTAAGTTATCCAGGAGGACCTCAAATCGACCGACTAGCTCAAGAAGGCGATCCAGAATCCATTCATTTTCCCCGAGCTTATTTAGAAGAAGATTCTTATGACTTTAGTTTTAGTGGATTAAAATCAGCCGTACTCAATTATTTAAATCAAGCAAAAATGAAGCAAGAAGAAATTCATATACCCAATATAGCTGCTAGCTTTCAGGAAGCGGTAACAGAAGTTCTTGTGGATAAAGCCATAAAAGCAGCCAAAGAAAAAAACATATCTAAGATTGCTATAGCAGGTGGAGTAGCAGCTAACCAAGGATTAAGAAAAAAAATGGAACATCGTTGCAAGCAAGAAGGTTTTGCTTTACAATACCCACCTTTAATTTTATGTACAGACAATGCAGCCATGATCGGTTCAGCGGCTTATTATGATTACAAAAAAGGCATTCATCATGGATGGGATTTAAATGCAGTTCCTAATTTAAAATTGGGGCAAAAAATTGACGTATCAAAATGATACGTCAATTTAACAATTTAAATAGTAAGGAAAAAGGTTTTTAGTTAGTCGTGTCAGCAGCTGGAGGAGTAAAGGTTCTTTTGGCAAGTTCCATATCCAACAATAGCAATGCGCTTGGATCAGAAGCAGCTGCTTTTATCTTTTGAATAAGATTATTAAACATAGATTCTTCTTCCACTTGCTCATCCACAAACCAGTTTAAAAAGCTAATGGTTGCATATTCTTTTTCTTCTGTAGCAAGTTCCATTAAAGCGTAGATATTTTTAGTAACGAATTTTTCATGTTTCAAAGCTTCTTCAAAAACATGGAGAACAGATTGATACTTAGCAGAGGGATCTTCAAATCCTGAAAATCGAATGGTGGCATCTTTATCATCGATAAAATGAAAAAACTTCATGCCATGAAATTTTTCTTCTTCAGCTTGTACTAAGAAAAAGTTGGCAAAACCATCGAGGTTTTCTCCAGCACAATAGGCGGCCATAGATAAGTATAAATGGGACGAATAAAACTCATAATTTAATTGTTCGTTTAGTTTTGCTACTAATTTTTCACTTAACATAATCGTTTCCTCCTATTCTTTGATACCTATACAAAGGAAATGTAAATCTATTGAACCCTTATTATATCATAAAACAATTATTTAGGAAGCATATTTATATAATTATAAGAAAATTATAAAAAAGGCTTTTTTTTTGACAAAAGATGGTTTAAAATAAGAAGGAGTGGCCATAATATGGAAGGAGGTGAAAATATGAAAAAAATAGTTAGAATTTTAATATCCATTCTTTTTGGAGGTGTTATTTTTGGTCTTTTTAAAATTGTCGATCAATTTTATGGAGTAACTCTTCGGTTTACTTACTTTGTTTCTTCCAATGCTGCGAAACTAATTCCTTTTCTCTTGTTATGGGTTTTCGCTGCAATTATTTTTTATATTCTTTTTTCTAATACACTTACACAATGGCTTTTTACCCAAATGAATCATTGGGAAGAAAGATTAAGCATGATGTCGTTAAAAGAACTCTTAGTAACCATTGGCAGCATATTGGTGGGACTGATTATTGCAAATTTATTAGGGATTGCTGTGCTACAGTATCGGTTCATAGGAACAACCATTGTTATCTTTTTAAATATAATACTAGGTTATTTAGGATATCGTATTGCACAACGTAAAAAAGAAGATATTGATTTGTTCGAACTATGTGCAACCAGTGAAGAAAATTTTGCGAAACCCAAAATTTTAGATACTAGTGTAATTATTGATGGAAGAATTTTAGACATTTTACGAACAGGATTTATCGAGGGAACTATTGTTGTTCCTAATTTTATCTTAGCAGAACTGAGACATATTGCAGATTCTTCCGATACTTTAAAAAGAAACCGAGGGCGCAGAGGCTTAGATATTTTAAATGAAATGCAAAAACAACTGAAAATACCAGTAGAAATTGTAGATCTAGATTATAAAGATATTGAAGAGGTAGATAGCAAACTTTTAAAAGTAGCTGAAGAAATGAATGCTGTTATTGTAACTAATGATTTTAATCTTAATAAAGTAGCTGATTTTCAAGGAGTAGAGGTTTTTAATATTAATGAACTAGCCAATGCTATTAAGCCAGTGGTATTACCCGGTGAAGAAATGGTTGTAACAGTTATTAAGGATGGAAAAGAGGACGAGCAGGGGATTGGCTATTTAAATGATGGAACCATGATCGTCATTGAAGGAGGAAAACGTTCCATAGGAAAAACAATAGAGGTTTTAGTAACAAGTGTTTTACAAACAGCAGCCGGACGTATGATTTTTACAAAAATAAAGGATCAGGCCTTTTAGATTGATATGTACAGTGAAAAGGAAGACTCAACACTTTGAGTCTTCCTTTTTTTGTGATAAAATATAGATATTCAGACTCATAATCCAAATTTGGCAAGATGCCTATCCATTAGCTCACGATCTTGATTGTCCTTCCCGTTACTTCCAATGTAAAAGCAGAAGCAACAGAGGACAAAAATCGTATATTCGCCGATTATATGCACTTGTTTAGCAATTGGCATATTTTCAATTATAAATGTGGATATTTATAGAAGTGAAAAAGATAAAGTATTATAAAGAAGGGGGACTGTTATGTACTGTAGTGTTATTATTGCAGCAGCTGGGCAAGGAAAGCGTATGCAATCGGAGATTAATAAACAATATATTAAATTAATAAATAAACCTATTTTAGCATATACAATTGAAGCATTTGAAAAAATAGAAGATGTGAAAGAAATTGTTGTAGTTGTGGCTAAGGATGAGATTGATTTATGTTTGCATTCAGTGATTCAACCTTATGGTTTCAAAAAAATCAAAAAAATAGTGGAGGGAGGAAAAGAAAGACAAGATTCCATCTATCAAGGTTTACAAGGACTTTCCCAAAAAACAGAAATTGTATTGATTCATGATGGGGCTCGTCCTTTCGTTCAAGAGGAAGAAATAAAAAAGAGCATCCATGTAGCTTCCGTAGAAGGGGCTTGCGTCATAGGAGTAAGAGCAAAAGATACGATTAAAAGAGTAGATGATCAACAAATCATCATTGAAACACCTGATCGCAAGCAGCTGTGGATGGTACAAACTCCCCAGACCTTTCAGTATGAATTATTACAACAGGCGTATAGAAAAGCACAAGAAGATCATTTTATGGGAACAGATGATGCTAGTTTAGTCGAACGGTTGAAGATTCCAGTCAAGATGGTGGAAGGAAAATATACGAACATTAAAATTACAACACCAGAAGATTTATTATATGGAGAAATTATTTTGAGACAGCAAAAAAGATGTTGACAGGTAAAAGAGTTTATGATAAGATATCATTTGTCGTTAAAACTTGTAACATTTTAAAAAGTCTTGACAGACGCAAAGATATATGGTATCTTAGATAAGCATTTGGCAAGATACTATGTGATATAATCTAGGAGGAGAGGTGTCCGAGCGGTTTAAGGAGCTGGTCTTGAAAACCAGTGACTCCGAAAGGGGCCGTGGGTTCGAATCCCACCCTCTCCGCCAAGAACATTACGGAGAAGTACCCAAGCGGCTGAAGGGGCTCCCCTGGAAAGGGAGTAGGTCGTTAATAGCGGCGCGAGGGTTCAAATCCCTCCTTCTCCGCCATTTTTATGCCAAAAAAATCCTAAAAAATAAATATAAAAAAGTATTGACATTGGATTTAAAA
>JAAYNZ010000019.1 GCA_012520595.1 Candidatus Epulonipiscium sp.
ATTTTCCAAGTACCTATCGTAAGCCCCTTGAAATGTTTGTGTAATTTCAGATAAACCTGCTTTTTCTAGATCAGATAAATATTCATTCCAAGTTGTTTCTGCATTTCCATCTAAAATCCATTGCAATGTATATTTTGTTACAATATCAAAAATTTGAGGTTGAATTTGAGAAATTTTACTTTGCTCATCTACTGTCAGCAACATTCTTGGAACCGATGTGTACTCTGCTAATATTTCATCTTTGCCATTGACCTTTTGTGCTGCCAATAAATCAATAGCATCATAAGTATAATCTGCAACGGTATCATAATATTCATTTAGGACAGCCATAGCCCCTCTAGCTGGCGTACTATTGGAACGAAGTTCTCCAAATGTTGTATATCCATCCTTCATAATCATCAATCCATTTTCATCTAAATCAAAGTGAAGAATACCATCATCACCTCTTTTATAAACATAATCAACGGCTCCCCAGTTTGTTGTAATTGAAATTTCAGGTTCAAATAAGTAGTCTACAAACAACGCCATTACTTCTGGGTATTTACATTCTGTTGTAATTGTAATCATACTGGTATTTTGCATTTCTGAAAAATTTAGTTTATGGCCCATTTTCCCTTTTTTTCCAACTAATCTTGGTAGGGGAGCATATTGTTCATAAACTTCCCGAACAGGAATTTGATTAATGGGTGCCCACACACCAAAAGAACCTATTTGGGCCACATCATTTTTTAATGTATTTAAATATAATGGATCGGAAGGTGTTGTTCCCGGTGAAAATGAATCTGGATCAATTAATTTTTCATTGTTTAGCATATTGAAAAAATTTGCTGTTTCTTTGTATGCTTCATCTGTTGCTGTAAATACAACCTTATCATCAATAATTCTAAAATAATCTTGTGGCATTCCACCTGTTGTACTAGCGCAACCAAAAGCACCTGTAAATTGTAAAAATGTATTATAGGATCCAAACAAATCTTTTGAACCTAATCCAACAGCATATGATTTTTCATCTGCAATACCATTTCCATTTAGATCACCAGCATCACGAAAAGCTCGCAAACAATCAACCCATTCATCCACGGTTATCGGCATTCTTTTCCCTACTTTTTCCAACCATGTTGTGTTTATCAAAAAAGGCCCTGGTGTTAATACTAAGCCATACATCTCTTCTATATACGGGAAACCATAGGTATGCCCATTAGGAGCTGTAGCAGATGCCTTATATTGAGGACGCTTTTCATAAACTGATTTTAAACGAGTCATATATTTTTCTGTTAGTTCTTCCGTAGGAATAAAAACATCTTGATTCATATATTGAACAGCCATTTCATTTGTAATTCCATTCCAAAATGCATCTGGCAAATCACCACTTGCAAGCATTAGATTAATTTTCTCACTTGAACCTTCTGTAGGAATCTCTTGCCATTCAAAAATAACCCCTGTTTCCTTTTCTAATCTTTGAACCTGTAATAAATCATGAATTTTTTTCGTTCTGTCTGGTGGATTAACAACAAGCATTTTCATTTGTGGAAACTTTGATGGATCTTTTATAATCGGCATAGTCCCATCTAAATTAATATTATCATCTTGAGTAATATCAAAAGTTCCGTCTGCATCGTTAATTTGAGAGTTGTTTTGAGTCGATGTTGATTCTTTATCTTTTGAGTTACATCCTCCAATTACACTTACAACTATTATAGTTACAAGTATAATCGATAAAACTTTTTTCTTCATTAACCATTGCTTTTAAAAACTTTATTCTTAATAATTTCAAGAATAGTGAACTTATTAATTCATAATTTTTATCTCAACTAAAACAGATGTGGATTGCACCCATGCTAGACACACAACAAAAAAGCATGTAAGAAATTTTTATTTCTTACATGCTTTTTAATAAATTGCGGAGGGCGGATTTGAACCACCGACCTTCGGGTTATGAGCCCGACGAGCTACCAGACTGCTCCACTCCGCGATAGTATGAAAAGGCGCCACCCAGATTTGAACTGGGGATAAAGGTGTTGC
>JAAYNZ010000156.1 GCA_012520595.1 Candidatus Epulonipiscium sp.
ATTTAATACTTGGACTGGGGTTTCGTCAGCATGTAAATACTTGTCCTTTAGTAGCTCTTCTTGTAGTCTGTCTACTACTGGACTTAACCATTCTTCTGATGTTTTTATGATCCAGTTGGAAAGAGTAGCACGACTTATTGGAAAGCCTATCTGTTTCCAATCCTTTTCCTGGCGATAGAGTGGAACTGATTGTACAAACTTTTGATACATTGTCCATGCTACACTTGAGGCTGTAGCGTAGGAATGTTGAAGTACAGGCTCTGGTGTATTTGGATTAAAGATTCCAGGCCTGTTTTCTTTTTTACATTTTCTGCATTCGTATGTTTCTTGGTATATATTAACTACAGATATTTCTGCTGGTATGTATCTAATTTCTGATCTTATGAACTTTTTACCTGCAACTGAAAGCCTATTTCCATCTATTGGACATATTTGTTGTGATTCTTCTAATCTGAATATTAAATCTTGGCTAGGCAAGTCTTTAAACAGTTCTTTTCTCTTGTAGCCTTTTCTAGTTCTTTTAATTGGTTCTTCAAAGGGAATTGGTTCAGGTATAGATGAATCCATTTCTTTTTCAGCTTCATTAAATAGACCTAACTCCATATCACTAATCACTAGTTGACCATCTATGGCAGAGGTTTTTTCTGTTTTTCTACCATAGAGTTTTTTGATTAAGTATTCAATGTTTTCATTAGCCTTTTTTAGCTCTTCTCTAAGGCCTTCTATGGTTTTGTTTTGGGATTCAATTGTATCTTGCAGTGTTTTTATTAAAGAGTTATTATCCATTTAAAATTAGCCTTTCTTTTCTGTTTTTTTCTAATCATATTATATCACCTTGAAAGGTCAAAAACAAGAAAAAAGTGGCTGAAATCCTTTAAATTTCAATATTTTCAGCCACCTATACTATCCTTTTAACATCTATCTTTTGAATGACTTTTTTCTGGTCAATTGATAAGCCTTCTATTAACCATCTGTATTGTTGAGGGGTAATTTCTCTAACCTCTTCTGTGGTTCTAGGCCACTGAAACACCCCACCTTCTAATCTTTTGTAAAGGAGAAGAAATCCATCTCCTTCCCAAAGGAGGGCCTTTATCCTATCTCTTTTTCCTCCACAAAACAGAAACAGTGCATTTTCAAACGGATTTAGATTAAAGTTTTGAGATACTATGGCAGAAAGACCATCTATGGATTTCCTCATATCAGTCTTGCCACAAGCAATGTATATTCGTATATCGTTGGGGAATTTAACTTTCATGATCTACCAATTAAGTTAAGTATTAATCCTAGTGTATTTGGATCTGCACCATTTAGTATTTCAATCTCATTTCCATTTGACCTTAGGATTGCACAAGTACTCTGATTGCTTGACTTTGATTTAGCCTCAGTTGTTAGAGCTGGTTTTACTTCTGCAAACTGTGTTTGGCCTGTAACAGCCAGCGTTCCTGCTTTTATTAAGGCTTCTTCCCTTATTACTCTTAGCCAGTAGTAGTATTTACCATGTGAAATATCATTTCTTCTACACCATTCTCTAATTGATAATCCACTTTCACTTTGTTCTCTGATTAATTCCTGCCACTGGGCTTTATGTATTTCGTGTTTTGATGCTTTCATAGTGGTCAACCTATCAACTCCCTACAGTTTTAATGTTGGCAAAGTACTTTGTTAACATTAGAAGTACTATGTGGGGATATTATCTCATGATTTTTGACACTTTTGAATCCATGGGATTATTGAGCGCTTACAATGTTACTTATCAAAGCTACGACATTTGATATTTGTAGTTACTTATTAAAATGTATTTTATTGGCTAACTACCTAGGTTTTGTACAAACAACTAAGCTGTATTTAGCAGATCATGGAAGCTTAATTGGACATACTTAGGCTGCAATGCTTCAACAAATGATTTTGCTAGTTCTGATAGACTTGGTAAAACAATTTCAATGTGATCCTTTAGTTCTATTACCCTAGCAGTAATGCTTCCTAGCTTTTTAACTATTGTTTGAATACCCATATC
>JAAYNZ010000157.1 GCA_012520595.1 Candidatus Epulonipiscium sp.
ACATGGATTAGCAGAATTTTTGGATGCTGTTCTTCGAATCAAAAAGTATGGATTTGAAATTTGTACTCATCTTATTTTAAATCTTCCTTGGGATAATCAGAGGGATGTAATCGAAAATGCAAAAGTTTTATCAGTTTTATCTGTTGATCAAATAAAACTTCATGCATTATATATTGTTCAAGACACTGTATTAGGCCAATGGTATCAAGCAGGAGGAATAAAAATGATATCATTAGATGAGTATATAGAAAGGATTATTTGCTTTTTAGAATATTTAGATCCTTCAATAGTTATACAACGCTTAATTGGAAGAGCACCTCAAGAAAGAACTCTATTTGTAAACTGGAATACAAGTTGGTGGAAAATTCAAGAAAAAATTGAAGAAAAAATGAGAATAGAACATCGATACCAAGGAAGATTATTTGATTATACAAATGGAAAAGCAGTTAGGCATTTTTTAAAATAAATAATAATAAAGTACTCTCCTTAAAAGAAATTAGAATTAGGAGAGTACTTTATTCAGATCATTGTTGGTTTTTATTTTTGAAAAACACCCAATAGATTAAGAAAATAATTAAAGCAAGAGGAATTAATACAAAGAATAAACCTAATATATTGCCAACTAAGCTGAAAATAAGACTTACGCCTTTTCCTAGTAGTGGAAGACCAAAATAAATGGCAATAATAACTACAACAATTGATAAAATTATTTTTATTGTTTTATTTTCCATGTTTATTCATCCTTTCTTTGATTTTTTATTATATTCTTATATACGTAAAATTTTAAAAAGAGTATGAACAGTAAAAAGAGATCGAAAAATTCGATCTCTTTTATACTTTAATTTTTAATTTTTTATTGTTAATAAAATATCTCCATTGTCTTGCTAAATAAGGCATTAAATAATGATCAATACCAAACGCACGTCCTGCTCCACCTAACATGGGAAAAGAAGACATAAAAAACCATAAATCATTTAATCCTGTAGATAACATAAAATTAATGTTCATACCAATAGAAACAAGAGCAGCTAAAAAGGTAAAAGTACCTGTAATAAAAGCAAGGCCTAATCCAATTTCAACAATAACGATAATGGTTTGCATAAACATTGCATTAGGTAAGATGAAGGTATCTACAATCCAAGCATACCATCTAGGTGTATGCGAAGAAATTAAAGGCATTAAGGAAGCACCTGTTGTACCATCTACTGCAGTACCAGCAAGCATTTCCCATTTTAGCCAGCCAGCTTGTATTTTATCCATTCCAGACATAAGCCACATAAATCCAAGATAGATGCGAATAAATAAAAGCCAAAAGGTAGGAGTTAATTGAGTATAATGTTTTTGAAAAACACCTTTTTTATGCTTTTGACCTAAAAATTCATGCTTTAAGTATTTTCCAATTAGTTCAAAGCCACCAATGCCAAACAGATAATGCAGATTCACTAAATGTTTCATACCTAAAGCAGGAATACCTGATAATTTAATTCCCATAATATTTGCTACAGCAAAACGATTTCCCAGAGAGACCATAACTCCATGTAGTTTAGGATCACATTTTTCCAGTTCTTGCCCTCGAATGGCATGTAAAATATTTTTACCAGCTGTTTTACCTGTTTCCAAAGCAGCTTCTACTAAAGCTGGTAAGGGTTTTTCATCTTTTGTTATAAATAATGAAAAGTCACCAACAGCAAAAACATTTTCATAATGAGTACGAGTATACTCATCAACACATACTCGGTTGCTTCGACCTGTTTCTAGATCAAATTCCATTAAGCATTGATTTGCTTGAACTCCGCCCGTCCAAATAAGGGTATGAGAATGAATCCAATCTTTTTCATTTATTTCTAAACCGGAATTACTTACTTTCGTAATTCTAGAATTAGTTAAAACTCTTACATTTAATTTGTTTTCTAGGTACTTTACAGATTTTTCAATTAAGTCATCTTCTAAAATGGGTAGTATTTTATCCATGGCTTCAACAATGATTAATTGTACATCTTTTCGCTGAATGTCATAATGTTCAGCTAATTGGTCTGCCCAGTGGGATAACTCTCCAACCATTTCGGTTCCTGTAAACCCACCACCACCTACAACAAAGGTTAAATAGGCTTTCTTTTTTCCAGGATTAGGTTCTAAAGATGCTTTTTGAAACATATGCAAAATATGTTCTTTAATACGTAAGGCATCGCTATAGGACCATAAAGTAAAACTATGTTCCTCCATGCCTGGAATTCCGTAAAAAGCTGGCTCACTTCCAATACCTAAAATTAAGTAATCATATTGATATTGATTTTTAGAAGATTTTAAAATATGATGTTTGAAGTCAATTTCTTGAATAAAATCTTGCACAATATTAACATCCGTATATTCAAAAATGTCTTTTAAATAGACAATAACACCATCTTCTTCAATACGGTTTCCAGCTACTTCATGGAGTTCAGTTAGAAGTGTATGATAAGGATTTTTGTCAATAATGTAGATTTCAAGTTGATCTGTTTTTTTCTTCTTTTTTTGTAATGTTAAAGCAGCTTGTATACCTCCATATCCCGCACCTAGGATAATAATTCTTTTGTTCATAGTAGTGTATTACCTCCTTTACATAATTTTTCAGTTTACATTATAACATACATTATATGATCCACATAATTTGAAATCCAACGATTCTTAAAGGAATACTAGGAATAAGAAAGAAAATTCTTTTAAAAAGAAGAAAAGAGAGATATAAAAACTTTTTTCTCTAATTTTAGAGCTTTGACAAAAACTAAACGAAAGCATACAATTCTATAGTAAATTCTGTAATATTAAATAAGGAGGTACTTAAGATGAAAATGAAAAAATGGATTGCAGTTGGATTGGCAGCAGGAATGTCTTTAAGTATGTTTGCTGGTTGCCAAAAGAATGATTCTGAAACAAATAGCAGTGATGCAACAAATAGTACTTTAAAAGATGGAACATGGACAGCAGAAGCTGAAAAATTTGATGATCATGGTTGGAAACCTAATATTTCAATTCAAGTAGCAGAGGGCAAAATTACAGAAGTTGCAT
>JAAYNZ010000020.1 GCA_012520595.1 Candidatus Epulonipiscium sp.
ATCGAGATGTGACCATCGGAAGTATCAATTCTTCCATTGTACATCCTAGAGAGGTTTTTAAAGAAGCTATTCAGCGAAGTGCGGCACATATTATTCTTCTTCACAACCATCCAAGTGGAGATCCGTCTCCTAGCCGGGAAGATGTACAAGTCACAAAACGAATTATTGAAGCTGGAGAATTATTAGGAATTCCTGTTTTAGATCATATTATTATAGGAAATGGAAATTACATTAGTTTAAAAGAAAAAGATCTATGTTAAAAAAAACAACATAGATCTTTTCTTGTAGTAAAAGACTTTTTTTAGGCGATTTCGTATTTTAATGTTGAAAAGTAGACTAAAAAAGAGTATTATGTTACTAGTAGTCATTTTAACATAGAATACTTATGTAATATTATGAAGTTAGTATAAGTTTCATTTAAAAGATGGGTATAGGAAGAACAGGTAGGTTATATTTTTAGTTTAAGGGATTCCTATTTTTTATTTTTATAAACGTATTAGAATGCTTCTGTATCGGGTAGAATAGAATATGATTACCTATGTTTAAATAAAAAGAAAAAGATATACGAAAAATCGAATAATTTGATAAAGATATTGCTGGATTTGTAATTCAAGGAAGGAGAACAAATATGTTATTTTCGAAAGATATGGGTATTGATTTGGGTACAGCCAATACATTGGTTTTTATAAAGGGAAAAGGAATTATTGTTAACGAACCTTCAGTTGTTGCAGTAGATACAAGAATAAAACAAGTATTAGCTGTTGGTGATGAAGCAAAACAAATGATAGGTCGAACACCAGGTAATATTGTAGCAATGCGTCCTATGAAAGATGGGGTCATTGCTGATTTTGAAACTACAGAGGCAATGTTACGATATTTTATTAATAAAGCTTATAAAAAAGGCTTTTTTAATGGGAAACCAAGAGTGGTAGTTTGTGTTCCATCAGGAGTGACAGAAGTAGAAAAACGAGCTGTTATTGAAGCGACCATTAATGCTGGAGCTAGAGAAAGAGATGCTTATTTAGTAGAAGAACCCATGGCAGCAGCGATAGGGGCAGGATTACCTGTAGCAGAGCCTACAGGGAGTATGGTTGTAGACATTGGTGGTGGAACCAGTGAAGTTGCTGTTATTTCTTTAGGTGGAGTCGTCACAAGCAAATCTTTACGTATTGCCGGAGATGAGTTAGATGAATATATCGTAAACTATATAAAAAAAGAATACAGTTTAATGATTGGAGAACGAACAGCAGAAGAAATTAAATTGACCATTGGTTCTGCATATCCTATCCATCCAGAAGAAAAGAAACAAATTCGAGGAAGAGATTTAATTAGTGGACTACCTAAAACCATTGAAGTTACATCACAAGAGATTTTGCATGCTTTGCAAGAACCAGTGAATGCCATTGTAGATGCCATTAAGTTTACATTAGAAAAAACCCCCCCTGAACTGGCGGCAGATATTATGGAGACGGGTATTATGCTTACAGGTGGAGGAGCCCTTTTAAAAGGGTTGGATCAACTAATTAATCAAGAAACAGGAATGCCTGTTCATATTGCAGAAGAACCTTTAAACTGTGTAGTTTTAGGAACAGGATTGGTGTTAGAACATATTGATACCCTTAAAAGCGTATTGATTTCACCTCGAAAATTAAGGTAATGAACAACGAAATAAGGGGTGAAAGCATTGAAATTTAAGAATGTATCGATTCCTAGAAAATATATTTTAATAATAGTAACCATTGTAACAATGGTTACTATTATTGTAACTTTGCCCAATCGAAAGCAGGTTACGGCATTAGAAAAGGGGTTAGGGTATATCGTTATTCCTGGCCAAAAAATATTAATTAAGATTCAACATTGGGCTAATGAAAAAATAGCTTTTGTGTTTAATACCTATGAAATACAAGAACAAAATAAAAAGTTATTAGCTGAAGTTGATGAATTACGGTATGAAAATAAAATTTTACAACAATATAAAAAAGATAATGAAAATCTTCGAAGTTTATTAGAGTTGGATCAAAAATACCCAGATTATCCCAAAGTAGGTGCTCAAGTCATAGGAAAAAATCCAGGTAATTGGTTTGATGTCTTCTTAATTGATAAAGGAACCAATCATAATTTGGATATTGATATGGTTGTCATGGCAGATAGTGGCTTAGTAGGGCGGATTATTGAGGTAGGGCCTAATTATTCAAAAGTGTTATCGATTATCGATGATACAAGTTCAGTAAGTGCTCAAGTGTTACGTACGAATGAAGTAGGGGTTGTGCGTGGAGATAAGATATTAATGAATGATGGATTATGTAAAGTACAGCATATTACCATGGAAGCACAGATGATTCAAGGAGATGAAATGGTTACTTCACATTTAGGAGATATTTATCCACCAGGAATTTTAATCGGGACGATAAAAGAAATTAAAACAGAAAGTCACGGATTAACAAAGTATGCTTTATTAGAGCCTGCTGTAGATTTTCAGCATTTAGAAGAGGTCTTAGTCATTAATCAAGTTTGGAAGGAGAAAAAACCTAATTTGAAGGAGTCTGCAAAGTGAGAATACTGGTTATTAGTTTGCTATTATTATCGTACTTAATTTTACAGCCCACGTATATACAGTACTTACGAATTATGGGAGTTGTTCCAAATTTGGCAGTAATGATTATCGTTTCTTTTGCTTTATTAAGAGGTAGCGTAGAAGGAGCTATCATTGGATTTAGTATTGGCTTACTTCAAGATGTTTTTTTTGGTAGGGGCATAGGGTTTCAAGCTTTGATAGGCATGTTTATTGGATATGTATGTGGGATTCCAAGTCAAAAGTATTATAGAGAAAATTATATACTCCCTTTTTTTCTGATTATTGTTAGTACTTTTGCACAAGGTATGTGTACTTATGTTTTTACTTTTTTAATTCGAGGACGGACGAATTTTTTGTTTTTTTTCAACCGCATTATTATTCCAGAAGTAGTGTATACAGCGGCATTGTCCTTATTAATTTATCGATTGATTTATGGAATTAATGAAAAAATAGAGGCAAGGGAGCGGTTGCGGCGCAAGCATTTTAGTTGAAAGGCTTTGAGGTGTTTAGAAAAATGAAGCGATTATTAGAAGGCATATGGCGGGTCATAACCCATCGATTATTTTTATTTAGTATAGTAATGATATTGTTATTGTCTCGACTGATTGTACATTTATTTCAGCTTCAGATTGTAGAAGGGGAACAACATGAAGAAGAGTTAAGGGCAAGTATTTTAAGAGAAATTTCCATTCCTGCTCCTCGGGGAATGATTTTTGATCGATATGGACGACCTTTAGCAATGAATAAAGTTGCTTTTTCAATTAAAATTGATGATAGTATTGAAGTTACTAATCAAGATGAGATTTTATTACAAATTATTGAATTACTAGAAAAGAATCAAGAACAATACATGGACGAATTTCCTATTACTATCGATGAAAAAGGAAATCTAGAGTTTATTGTTAATGAACAAGGAGAAATACGTTTTAAAGAAGAAATTTTTGGAAAGAAAAAAATAAACTTTACAGATGAACAGAAAAATATGAATGCAGAAGATGTTTTTCAGTACATGAGGAAAAAATTTGATATTGATGAAAAATATACTGATTTTGATGCAAGAAAAATTATGGTATTAAAATATCCCTTATATCAAAGACGGTATCGACAATATCAACCGGTAACAGTAGCGATAGATGTTAGTGAAAAAACAGTAGCTCTGTTGGAAGAGAGGCATTCAGACTTTCCAGGACTTTATATCGATGTAGAACCATTACGTTATTATCCAGAAGGTGACCTGTTTAGTCATATTATAGGATATATTGGGAAAATTACAGATACCCAATTAGAAGAACTACAAGACAAAGGGTACACCCCTTTTGATATCGTAGGAAGAACAGGAATTGAAAAAGAAATGGAGATTTATCTTCAAGGGCAAGATGGCAAAATGATGGTTGAAGTAGATAAAGTAGGAAGGCGAATGAATGTATTAAAAACAGAAGACGCAATTCCAGGAAACAAGATTTTTTTAACCATTGATCGTAATTTTCAACAAGCAACTCGAGATATTTTGGTTGATAAGTTGTCTGATATTTTAGTTTCTAGAATAGGTACTTACAGCACAAAAGAACGCTCTTATAATTTAGAAGATATTATGATTAGTATGGTTAAACATCATACCATTTCCATTGCTAAGATATTAAGTGCAGATGAAAGTGCAACTGTACAAAAGAAAATTGCAACTCAATTCTCTAATCAATTTGAAGATCCTCAAAAAATGTTAAAAGCAGATATAGAGATTCTTCAGGAAGCTTTTATAACAATGATTAAAGATAGAAAGATATCCTATAAAGAATTACTATTGGTCTTATGGGAGCAAGGGGTTATTACGGGAGATGACTCCTTTTTGGCAGATATTCAAAAAGGGCGTATATCGCCTTTACAGGTTATCAAACAAAAAATTCAACAAGGTGAAATTACTCCTCAACAAGTAGGTTTAGATCCTAGCACAGGTTCTGTTGTTGTTATGAATATTCATACAGGAGAAATTTTATCCATGGTGAGTTATCCTAGTTATGATAACAATCAATTGGTAAATCATTTTAATACAGAGTACTGGAATGATCTTTTAAACGATCCTACTACACCTTTGTTTCATCGTGCTACTATGGAAAGAAAAGCGCCAGGTTCCACCTTTAAAATGATTACAGCCATGGCAGGATTAGAAGAAAAGGTGGTAGGAGTTAGAGAAGCGATTTTAGATAAGGGAGTCTTTACAGATGCAGGTCATCCACCTGCTCGGTGTTGGATTTATAACTCTTATCATAGTACGCATGGTCATGTTAATCTTGCAGATGCTTTAGAGGTATCCTGTAACTATTATTTTTATGAAGTAGCATACCGTATGGGATGGACAGGGAAGGGACGTAGTGCTTTAAAGGGTATTAATACACTCAATGAATATGCTAAAAAGTTTGGATTGGATCAGCGTTCAGGCATAGAGATTGATGAAACGACTCCTATGTTATCTTCCCCAGATAATAAACGGATACAATTACAACGTTGGCAGCCAACAGCAGAAGAAGGAGAGTTACGATGGTATGATGGGGATACTATTCGTACAGGGATTGGTCAAGGATGGAATAACTTTGCACCTATTCATATGACGCGTTACATTGCTACTTTGGCCAATGGAGGTACTTTGTATAAAAGCTATTTGATTAATAAAATTGAAACACCAGATGGGGAATTATATGATAAGAAAGAACCTTTCATTCAAATGAAGTCTGATTTCGATTCTAAAAATTTAAAATCAATTTATGAAGGTATGCATCGGGTGACAAAAGGAAATCGGGGAACCGTACGAGGCGTTTTTGGTGAATTTCCTATTCCTGTAGCAGGAAAGACAGGAACTGCACAAGAAGATCCCAAGCGAGATAGTCATGCTTGGTTTGTGGGTTTTGCTCCTTATGACAATCCGGAAATAGCTATTTCTGTACTCTTGCCCTTTGGGGAACGATCCGATTATCCAGCTGAAATTTTCAGGGATATTGTAGCTGCTTATTTTGAATTAGATGTTGAACATGATAAGATGAATCTTGATAATACATTATATTAGAAAGATAGAAATACACTGGGTGGGAAAATAATGAATCATGATAATTATGTAATCTTTAAAGGAACAAAAGATGGATTAATGATTTTGTTAAGTGAGGAATTGGATTTTACAACTTTAAAAAAGCATTTCGAAAAAAAAGTAATCGATGCAAGTCGATTCTTTCATGGTGCTAAAGTTGCTTTAACATTTCAAGGACGAAGATTATCAGAAGAAGAACAACAAGAACTCATTGAAATTTTATCTGAAAAATCCAAGTTAGACATTTCTTTTGTTTATGACTCTGAAGATCGTAAGATAGAAATGTCTTCTGTAAAATCAAATACAGAGGCAAACTTAGAGCAATGGGAAGAAGGTAGGGTTGGGTTTTATAAAGGAACCATTCGTTCAGGCCAACAAATTGAGTTTTCAGGAAGTGTGGTTATTGTTGGAGATGTAAATCCTGGAGGACAAGTGATTGCAGAAGGTAGTATTATCGTTTTAGGCGGATTAAAAGGAATGGTACATGCTGGAAGCAAAGGAAATCAAGCAGTTTTTGTAGCTGCTTTATCGATGACTCCTATGCAGTTACGGATTGGTAATATTATTAGTCGTTCTCCCGATGAAGAGCAGAATAAAAGTTCAAGTACACCCATCGCACAAATTGCATATATTCATCAAGAAAGAATTTGCATTGAACCAATGGATGGAAAAATGAAAAATTTGTTTTTTTAACAGTTTAAATGTCAAATGAGGTGTGAATTTGAAACAAATTGTAAAAATAAAATAGATGCAATTTTATTCGTTATTTGGTAATATAATAGTAGAACTTATTATTAAGTTTTAAAGAATAGGATTATTTCCTGCTTTAAAAGTTGCAGAATAAGTTATCTATGTACGAACTTGTAACTTTAATTTTGCATATTCATACAATCATCGTAAAAGATAAAAGTAGATGCAAGGGGGAAAATACATGAGCGAAGTAATCGTTATTACATCAGGCAAGGGAGGAGTAGGGAAAACAACAACAACAGCAAACCTTGGGACAGGGCTTGCTTTAGAAGGAAAAAGAGTGGCATTAATTGATGCAGATATTGGACTTAGGAACTTAGACGTGGTTATGGGTTTGGAAAATAGAATTGTATATGATTTAGTTGATGTAGTAGAGGGACATTGTCGAGTAAAGCAAGCATTAATCAAAGACAAACGATATTCAGGAATGTTTTTACTACCAGCTGCTCAAACACGAGATAAAAATGCCATTAATCCGGAACAAATGCAAAAACTATGTGATACGCTAAAAGAAGATTTTGATTATATATTAATTGACTGTCCAGCAGGTATTGAACAAGGTTTTAAAAATGCTATTGCAGGGGCTGACCGAGCTGTTGTAGTTACCACACCCGAAGTATCAGCTGTTCGAGATGCAGATCGAATTATTGGGCTTTTAGAAGCCAGTGAGTTAAGAAACCCTAAACTAATCGTAAATCGTGTTAAAGGTGATATGGTTAAACGAGGGGATATGATGGCTATTGAGGATGTAATGGAAATTCTAGCAGTCGATATTATAGGGGTTGTTCCTGATGATGATCATATTGTTATTTCTACGAATCGTGGAGAACCTGTTGTTACGGATTTACATTCTTTAGCAGGACAAGCCTATCGCAACATTACAAAAAGAATTATGGGAGAGGAAGTTCCTTTGCTTAACTTAGAAGGCGATCAAGGTTTTATGCAACGTTTAAAGAAACTATTTGGATTAGGTGTATAAAGGGGGAATGCAGAATGGATTTATTTAATATCTTAGGTAGAAAGCAAACTTCCAGTTCTGTGGCAAAAGATCGATTAAAATTATTGTTAATCCATGATCGGGCCAACTGTTCTTCAGAAATTTTAGAAATGCTTAAAAGTGATATCATACAAGTTATTTCTAATTATATGGAAATTGATAAGGAAGGTTTAGACATTCAAATTAGTCAAACTCGCTCAGAGGATTCAAATGGTGTTGTTCCTGTTTTATATGCCAATATTCCTATTAAAAATATGCGTAAAGTGAGTAATTCATAGAATATACAATAAAAGCAGGGTTAAAAACCTGCTTTCCTTTTGTTTAATACAGAAAGAAGGTGTCCGATGTTCCAAAAAAAACAATTGAAATACTTTGATATTTGGATTATCATAATAATGATAGCACTTGTCATTATAGGGATTATTGCCATAGGAAGTGCGACTCATGTAAATAATCCTGATATAGAACCTTATTATGTAAATAAACAAATTACAGGATTTATAATGGGATTTGTTTTAATGTTGATAATCGCTTTTATTGATTATCGATTTATAGGACATTTTTATCCATTGCTTTATATTATCGTTATTGGACTTTTAGTAGCTGTATTAACTTTAGGGAAAGAAGTGAGTGGTGCTGTTCGGTGGTTAGAATTTGGGCCGATAACTATACAGCCTTCCGAATTTGGTAAAATTATAATGATTCTTGTTCTTGCAAAAGTAATGGACAAATTTCAAAAACATATCAATCATATTGGGGTTGTACTCTTTGTATTTTTGTTAGTAGGACTTCCGATTTTATTGATCCAAAAACAGCCAGATTTATCGACTAGCTTGGTTTTGCTTTTTATAGTAGCAGCCCAATTTTACGTGGCTAAAATGAGCTATGGCTATATTATTACAGGGGCAGGACTAGGAACACTAGGATTGCTTTTTGTTTGGTGGGGAGCTCATCAGCCAGGTCAAGTTTTTTTAAGAAAGTTCTTAAAGAATCATCAAGTAAATCGGATTATGTCTTTTATTGACCCACAAACCTATGCTATGTCTGGAGCTTATCAAACCCAGCAGTCGATTCGAGCCATTGGTTCGGGACAATTACAAGGAAAAGGATTATATCAAGGCACATTAAATCAATTTCAATATTTATTAGAAGCTCGCACCGATTTTATTTTTGCAGTAATTGGAGAAGAATTTGGGTTTATTGGTTGTGTTACAGTCATTATTTTAATTTCTTTATTGCTTTTTCGATGTTTATGGCTTGCGAAAGATGTTCCTGATTTATATGGTCAACTCATTATCGTTGGAGTAGCCGCAATGATTTTTTTCCAAAGCTTTGTTCATATTGGGGTCACTACAGGTTTTTTGCCCAATACGGGTATTCCTCTTCCCTTTATTAGTTATGGACTTAGTGCCTTGTGGAGTAACATGATAGGTATCGGTTTAGTACTTAATGTAGGGATGGCAAGAAGAAAAACTTATTATTAGGAGGTTGTTTTATATGAATATTGGCTTAATCGCCCATGATACCAAAAAGAAATTGATGCAAAATTTTACTATTGCATATCGTCATATTTTAAGTAAACACGAGCTATATGCTACAGGAACAACGGGGCGACTCGTAGAAGAAGTGACAAATTTAAATGTTCATAAATATTTAGCAGGTCATTTAGGTGGAGAACAACAACTAGGAGCCCAAATTGCTCATAATCAAATGGATTTAGTGATTTTTTTAAGAGATCCCCTATCTCCTAAGCTGCATGAACCAGATGTAAATGCTTTAATGAGATTATGTGATATTCATAATATTCCTTTAGCGACTAACTTAGCCACTGCAGAATTGTTGATTAAGGCATTAGAACGAGGCGATTTAGAATGGAGAAATATTGTGAGATAAAAATGAAAGAAGTTTCTTTGTATTAAAAAAGAAACTTCTTTTATTTTTGGAATAAGAAATTCATATACAACTCTTTCCCTACATAAGATATAGTAATAAAGGATGGATATGGATACACAAAGGGGAGAAGGATATGAATTATAGAAAAAAACCAACACGAAGACAACCTATTAATAAAAGATCTCGATATAATCAAGAGAAAACAAAAAAAGAAAAAATCTTGCTTATTTTTTACAAACAGATAGTGATTAGTGTATGTATTTTTATTTGTTTTGTTGGGCTTAAAGTTTTACCATTTGTAGTAACAAAAAATTGGATAAAGAATATTAATGAGAGCATATCCTATCAAGTGGAATGGCAACAAGTATATTATATGGCAACCCAATTACCGGCTTTTAAAACTTGGGTAGAAGAACAATGGACAAAAGAGAAGACGATTGAAGGTTCTGAGGATACTATAGAAGATCTAAAGGAAGAAAGCCCATTGGAACCAGAGCAAGAACAGGATATCAATATTTTAGATGAGATAGAACAAAATCCGATAAAAGAGCAAGAAGGGTTATTGGGAAAGTAGATTGGATTAATCCTGTTTATGGAATCATTACAGATAGATTTGGAGAGAGAGAAAACCCCATATTAAAAAAGAAAGAATTTCATACAGGAATCGATATCGGAGCACCTTTAGGAACACCCATTATGGCTGTGCAAGCTGGAAAGATCAAAGAAGTAAAAAAATCTGCTACGTATGGTCATGTAGTTGTGTACGATACTATCGATGGGTATACTATTTTATATGCCCATTGTCAGGAAATTTTTATTCAAGAAGAAGAGGAAATTCAACAAGGACAAATTATTGCTGCTATTGGGGATACAGGGTTAGCCACAGGGCCCCATTTGCACTATGAAATTGTTAAAGATGGAATTTTAATCGATCCCATACAATATGTATCTTTACCTTTTATTCGATCTTTAGAACCATAGAGAAAGAGGTTATCTATGTTTAAAATTCGTTTTCATCCATTAGTAATCATTTTATTTATGGTTTCAATTGCTCTAAATAAAGTAGGGCAATTTTTTATTCTATTTTTCGTGATTACTGTTCATGAATTTTCTCATATTTTAGCAAGCAAAAAAGGGAAGGTCAAATGCATAAAATGGAGTTTCCTTCCTGTTGGTCAAGCTGCTTTTATTGAAGATTTAGTATTGCAGCCTCCTTGGAAACAAACCATTATTTTATTAGCAGGTCCTATGAGTAATTTCATTATAGCTGCAATAGGGCATTTGTTTATAATGATAGACCATCCTTATGTTCAATTTTTCCTTATATCTAATATAGCGATTGGGATTTTTAATTTATTACCCATTTATCCTTTAGATGGGGGTAAAATTCTATATGGATGGTTGGCTCATTATAGGGGCAATTTACAGGCTATGAAACAAATGTTATATCTTAGTCGAAAGTGGATAGAATTGCTAAAGGTTTTTGGTATAATACAAATAATTTTATATCCATTTAATAGTAGTTTGCTTTTTATTTGTTTTTATCTTAACTATATAAATAAAAAACAGCAACTTTTTGGAACTTATGAATTATATAAAATGATGTGGATAAAACAGAAATATATAGATAAAACAGAAATGTGTAATTTTGTATATTGTCGCAGGACGCATGTAGAAACCTCATTTGCAAAAATTTTACAGACATTTTCGACTTCACGCTATGATGTGTTTTTAGTTCAAACAAAAACAATTCAGCAACCTCAAATTATTTTTGAAAAAGAATTATTCGCTTATATATTAAAATATGGTATGGAGGGAACCATTGAAGATTATTTGGAGTTTCAAAAGAACCAAGCAAAATGTTGATATTGCATTTAAAGTAGGATATGATAAAAAAGAATATAGTAAATACAAATGGAGGAAATACAAATATGAATAGAAGAGTACCGGATGAAATTTTGTTGCAAGTAGAAAAACCGGGACGTTACATTGGTAATGAAATCAATATGGTTCGTAAAAAAAAGGAACATATTGATATTCGATTTGCTTTTTGTTTTCCAGATGTTTATGAGATAGGAATGTCCCATTTGGGAATGCAGATATTATATCATTTTTTAAATAAGCGAGAAGATACTTATTGTGAGCGAGTGTTTGCACCTTGGATTGACTTAGAAAAACACATGCGAAAGCATAAAATCCCTTTGTTTGCTTTAGAAACCCAAGATCCGATTCAGAATTTTGATTTTGTAGGATTTACACTTCAATATGAAATGAGTTATACCAATCTTTTAAATATGTTAGATTTAGCGGGAATTCCTTTATATAGTGAACAACGGAAGGAAGAAGATCCCATTATTTGTGCTGGAGGACCTTGTGCTTATAATCCTGAACCTTTAGCAGACTTTATTGACTTTTTTTACATTGGCGAAGGGGAAGTGATGTTAAATCAAATATTAGATTTATACAAGAAAAACAAACAAAACGGAGGAACACGACATCAGTTTTTGGAAAAATTATTGTCAGTAGAAGGAGTTTATGTTCCAAAATTTTATAAAGTAAGTTATAAAGAAACAGGGGAGATCGCTTCTTTTATTCCTCTTCATCCAAAAGCAAAGACAAAAATTACGAAACAAGTAGTAGAACAATTTGATAAAAATCATTATCCTAGTAAACCATTGGTTCCTCTGCTCCAAACAGTTCATGACCGAGTGGTCTTAGAGGTTTTTCGTGGATGCCTTCGTGGATGTCGATTTTGCCAAGCGGGAATGGTTTACCGACCTGTTCGTGAAAAACAAGTCGATCAATTACTAGAACAAGCTGATCAGCTTTTAAAAGCTACTGGACATGAAGAAATTTCTTTGTCTTCTTTAAGTACCAGTGATTATTCCGAAATAAAACAATTAATGACTGCATTAGTTCATCGATATAGTACAAAAGGAATTAATATTTCTTTACCATCCATGCGTATCGATGCTTTTTCTCTTGAATTAATGAAAAAATTACAAGACATCCGTAAGAGCAGCTTAACCTTTGCACCAGAAGCTGGAACCCAACGACTTCGAAATGTTATTAATAAAGGATTAACAGAAGAAGATATTTTAGAAGGATCTAAATTAGCTTTTGAAGGTGGTTGGGAACGAGTTAAGTTATACTTTATGATGGGTTTACCTACGGAAACAGAAGAAGATTTACAAGGTATTGCTATTTTAGGACATGAGATTGTGGAAACTTTTTATCAAGTACCCAAAGAACAGCGAGGAAGAAACATAAAAGTAGTTATTAGCACTTCTTGTTTTGTTCCTAAACCTTTTACTCCTTTTCAATGGGAAGCCCAAAATACTTATGAGGAGTTTATGGAAAAACAACGTTTATTAAAAACAAAGATTACAAAAAGACAAGTTCAATATCAGTATCATGATGCAAAACTCAGTGTATTAGAAGGTGTAATTGCTCGAGGAGACCGAAAGGTTGGACAAGTGATTTATGAGGCTTGGAAACAAGGATGTGTTTTTGATGGGTGGTCCGAACAATTTCATTATGAAAAGTGGCAAGAAGCCTTTAAAATAACAGGAATCAATCCTGATTTTTATGCTCACCGAAAAAGAAATCTAGATGAAATTTTACCTTGGGATCATATTTCAATCGGTGTTACTAAAGGATTTTTAAAGAAAGAATATGAAAAAGCTCTTCAAGAGCAAACGACTTCTCATTGTCGTCTTCAATGTGAACATTGTGGAGCCATGATTTTCAAAGGAGGAGTTTGCTATGAAATATAGGTTGAAATTTAAAAAAGAGGATGAAATAAAATTTATTGGACATTTAGATTTGATGCGTGTTTTTCAAAAAGCAATTCGAAGAGCCCAGATACCCATTGCTTATTCAGAAGGTTTTAATCCCCATCAATTAGTTACTTTTCCCTTGCCCCTTACCTTAGGAGCCACCAGTGAAGGAGAGTATATGGAATTACAATTAACAAAGGAGATGAATATAGAAATTCTTTGTGAGCAATTAAATCAACAATTGCCTTTGGGTTTAATCATCTTAGATGGACTTCCTTTGTTGGATACATCAACGAAAGGAATGACCATTGTCCAAGGAGCCCAATATGAACTGAGGTACCCCATTCTATTAGCTCAATCTTTGAATTGGCAAAGTAAAATTCATGAATTTCTCAATCAGACCCAAATTATGATTAAAAAACAAACGAAAACTAAAACTCAAATGGTGAATATTCGAGAGGGAATTTATTGCATGGATGGGTGGAATGCAGGACAAAGGTTAGTTTTAGATCTTTTCCTAGCTGCAGGGAGTCGGCAAAATATTCGACCCGAATGGGTTATGGAGAGTTTTTTGCAATTTTGTGGACTGCCTTTTTCAGCTTCCCAATTACAAATTCATCGAAAAGATCTTTTTGCCCTAAAAAATAAAGAGTGGGTCTCATTACAACATTTTATAGATTGACGGATGTAAGGAAAATGAAGGAGGACCTATGAAAGAAATAATTGTAGAAGTAGGCATGCAGTATACAAGAACTGCTTTAGTGGAAGACAAAGAATTAGTTGAATTTTACGTAGAAGAAAACAAACAACAATCGGTAGTGGGCAATATTTATAAAGGTTTAATACAGAAAGTGATTCCTGGTTTAGGAGCTGCATTTATTGATGTTGGAGAAGAAAAAAATGCTTATTTATCATTAGCAGAACAGCCCCCTGTATTTTGGGATTCTGGGATTTCTCCTTCTACTTTAAAAGGAGGACAAGGGGTTACGGTACAAGCCATTAAGGAAGGAACAGAGGTAAAAGGAATTACTGTTACTACTCATATAAGCCTTCCAGGCAAGTTTTTTGTGTTACTTTCAGATCGTGGAGATATTCATGTTTCAAAAAAAATAAAAGAAGAATCAGAAAGACAACGACTTATCCAAATTGCTCAAAAATATAAAAAAGAAAATCACGGTGTAATTATTCGCACAGAAGCGAAAGAAAGAACAGAAGAAGAACTTCGCAGAGACTATTTATCTCTACAAAAAAAGTGGGAGGATATTTTAAAAAGGCAAGCCTATGCAATGCCAAAGACTCTGATTCATCAGGAATTTTCATCAGGATTGAAGAATGCAAGGGAATTTTTCACAGAAGAAGTTGATGCTTATAAAATAAATAACCAGAAACTATATGAACAAGTAAGAGATTTTGTTTCCAAGTTTTCTCCGCCTTTAGTTCACAAAGTGCAGTATACAGAAAAAGATTTATTCAGGGAGTATGGACTAGAATTAAAAGTGATAAAAGCATTAAAGCCAAAGGTATGGTTAAAAAGTGGAGGAACTTTATTTATTGAAGAGACAGAGGCATTGACAGTGATTGATGTGAATTCAGGAAAATTTATTGGTAAAAAAAATGTAGAAGATACTATTGTTCAAACAAACCTAGAAGCCGTAGAAGAAATTGCAAAACAAGTGCGATTAAGAAATCTTAGTGGTATTATTATTATCGATTTTATTGATATGGAGAAAAAAATTCATCAGGAGCATATTTTTAATGCTTTAAAAAAAGCTTTTGAAAAGGATCGAGTGCCTACTTATGTTTTAGGAATGACAAGTTTAGGATTGGTTGAAATGACTCGCAAAAAAATGAGAAATTCTCTTCAACTTCAATTGTTACAGCCTTGTTCTCATTGTTATGGTGGAAAGCAGTATGGAAAAGCCTTTCTAATTCCTAAAATTGAAAAAGAAATTCTATCTATTATTAATAATACTTCAGCAAAAGAAATTCTATTAGAAGGTTCAGAAGAAATAATTCATGCTTTTGAGCCTTATAAGAAAAAATTTCTAAAACCACTGCAGTTTCAGAAAAATCCTTATGTATCTTCCTTGGGATATAAAGTTTCTCCTCTTTTTTCTTTTAATGAAGATAAAATGATTGACAAATAGATAACTCTATGGTAGTATAATTCAGTGTGTAACTTCCGCACGAAGAGGTAAGAAACAAAATAGAATTTTGTACCATATTCGGCGAGATTGGATAGAGGAGGTGCCTGCATGTACGCAATTATTGAGACAGGTGGCAAACAGTATAAAGTGCAAGAAGGAGATATTCTAAAAATAGAAAAATTAGGAATGGCTCCTGGAGAAGCAGTTGTTTTTGATAAAGTAATTGCTCTTTCTAAAGATGGCACATTAGCAGTTGGTAGTCCTTATGTAAATAATACAACCGTTTCAGCTTCTGTAGTAAACGAAGGAAAAAATAAAAAAATTATCGTTTACAAGTATAAAGCAAAAAAAGGATACCATAAAAAGCAAGGTCATAGACAACCTTACACTGAAGTAAAAATTGAAAAAATTAATGGATAATCATGATTAGCATAACTATTTTTCGCAGGAAAAAAAATCAGATTTGTGGGTTCCAAGTAAAAGGGCATGCAGAATATGGCCCTTATGGAAAAGATATTCTTTGCTCTGCAGTGACGGCATTGGTGTTTAATACGATTAATTCCATTGAAGCACTAACCTTAGAACCTATTGAATATGAATATAAGTCCGAGGGAGGATTTATACGTTGTCATTTTTTAAATGCTAGTAAATCAGATCTTGGACAAGATGCAAAATTATTAGTTGAATCAATGCTTTTAGGATTATCTCATATTCAAAAAGATTATGGTAATGAGTATATACAAATTATAGATGAGGAGGTGGAATTATGTTAAGTATGAACCTTCAGTTTTTTGCATCTAAAAAAGGGGTTGGTTCTAGTAAGAATGGACGTGACTCCGAATCAAAACGTTTAGGTGCAAAAAGAGCAGATGGACAATTTGTAAAAGCAGGTAACATTCTTTATCGACAACGAGGAACGAAAATTCATCCTGGTATGAATGTAGGACGAGGTGGAGATGACACCTTATTTGCTTTAGTCGACGGAGTCGTAAAATTCGAACGAAAAGGCAAAAAAAGAAAACAAGTTTCTGTATATCCTGAAGCAATTGCACAATAATAAGTATAGAGAAGCAGGTTTCCAATCGTATGTGGGGGCCTGCTTTTAAAATACAAAAAAGAGGTGATACACGTTGTTTGTCGATCAAGTCAAAATTTATATTAAGGCAGGAAATGGAGGAAATGGTGCAGTTTCTTTTCGCAGAGAAAAATACATCCCAAATGGAGGTCCTGATGGTGGGGACGGTGGAAAAGGCGGAGATATTATTTTTGAAGTAGATCCAGGTCTAAATACTTTGTTAGATTTTCGCCATAAAAAACATTTTAAAGCGCCGGCAGGGCAAGACGGTAGTGGAGCAAAGTGTTATGGAAAAAATGGAACAGATATTGTACTTAGAGTCCCTCCAGGTACTTTGATTCGTGAAGCAGAGACGGGGAAAATTATGGCGGACATGTCTCAAGTTGGAGAAAGGACAGTTCTCTTACAAGGAGGCCGAGGTGGTAAAGGAAATGCACATTATGCAACAGCAACCATGCAAGCTCCTCGATATGCACAACGGGGTCAAGAAGGAAAAGGGTATTGGGTTATTTTAGAACTAAAAACGATTGCCCACGTAGGATTGATTGGATTTCCTAATGTAGGAAAGTCAACGATTTTATCTATGGTGTCTAATGCAAAACCCAAGATTGCAGATTACCATTTTACTACTTTAAGTCCTAATTTAGGAGTTGTAGATAATCAGTATGGAGGCGGCTTTGTCATTGCAGATATTCCGGGACTAATTGAAGGAGCTCATCAAGGAGTTGGGTTGGGACATGATTTTCTTCGACATATTGAACGTACCCGGTTACTAATTCATGTGGTAGATAGTTCTGGTATTGAAGGAAGAGATCCTATCGAAGATATTGAAAAAATTAATTATGAATTAAAAGCCTATAGTGAAACCTTAGGAGAACGTCCTCAAATTATTGTAGCCAATAAAATAGATCTTCCAGAAGCAAAAGAAAACATCCAACGTTTAAAAAACAAATATGAACCCTTAGGCATTCCAGTATTTCCTGTTTCAGCAGCTACTGGTGAGGGCTTAAGAGAGTTGTTATTTTATACTGGTGAACGGCTAAAAGAAATTAAAAAAGATCCTATTGTTTTTGAGGCAGAATATGAAGAAGAATATGAACAATGGAAAGAAGAAGAAGCTTATTCTGTTGAAAAAGTTGAAGAAGGTCTTTATGAAATATCCGGATATAGCATTGAGAAGGTATTAGGGTACACCAACTTAGAGGCAGAAAAAGGATTTGTTTTTTTTCAAAAATTCCTCAAAGATCAGGGTATTATTGAAGAATTAGAAAAATTAGGGATCCAAGAAGGGGATACTGTTCGCATTTATGATTTAGAATTTGAATATTATCAATAATCATCATTTTTTATTTTATATTAAATTGATATTAACATAAGGAGGTTTTCTATGATTACAAGTAAACAAAGGGCTTATTTGAGGGGACTAGCTAATACCATAGAACCTATTTTCCAAGTAGGGAAATATGGGGTAACACCTGAATTAACTTCAGCCATTGATGAAGCTTTAGAGGCAAGAGAATTAATTAAGATACACATTTTACAAAACTGTATGGAAGATCCTAAAGACATTTGCCAAAAGCTTTCAGAACGAACTCATTCAGAGCCAGTACAAGTTATTGGGAAAAAGATTGTATTATATCGACCTTCAAAAGAAAAATCAAAAATTCAACTTCCCTAAATAGGAGGGTTGGCGACATAAAAGTCGCCTTTTTATTTCTTTTTTTCATAGAGTAGTATATAATAAATGAGGTATACCTTTACAGAATGTTTTTAAAAGGAGTTTATTTATGCGTAATCTCATGCTTAAAGATAAAAAATTAGAAAGATTAGCCATTATGGGGGGGACTTTTGATCCGATTCATTATGGGCATTTAGTAACGGCAGAAGCAGTACGACATCAATTTCAAATCAATAAAGTATTGTTTGTACCAACAGGACATCCACCACATAAACCTTTTTTTGATGTAAGCCATACGGAACATCGCTATCTTATGACAGTGTTAGCTACAGTGACAAATCCCTACTTTGATGTATCACGAATAGAAATTGATCGCAAAGGAATTACTTATACCATCGATACAATTCAGCATTTAAAAAAAATATATGGTTCCAATACGGAATTATACTTTATTACAGGTGCTGATGCTATCCATGAAATTTTAACTTGGAAAGATCCAGAAGAAGTTCTTCGGCTTTGTACTTTTATAGCTGCCACTCGACCTGAATATCATAAAAAAGATTTATTAAAAAAGATTGAACAACTTCGTCAACAGTATGGATCAAAAATAGATTTTTTAGAAGTACCCTCTTTGGCCATTTCCTCATCAGATATTCGAAAAAGGGTACAAGAAAATCGTCCTATCAAGTATCTTTTACCTGAGCCTGTAGAAAATTATATTTTTAAGTTTGGATTATATCAATAAATAACTTATTATTTTAGGAAAAAGGTGATCGAATGTTATCCTATGAAACCATGGTTGAGAAATTACGTTCGTCTCTTTCACCCAAACGCTTCATACATACCTTACATGTTGTAGACACCGCATTGGAGTTAGCTGATTTTTATCACGAAGACAGGGAAAAGACCAAAATTGCAGCATTACTACATGATTGTGCAAAAGACTACCCTTATTTGTTAAAAGTACAATTATGTAAGGAGTTTCATATTGTTTTAGATCCTATTACGCAGAAAAATCCAGAATTAATTCACAGCTTTTTAGGAGCAGAAATCGCAAAAAGAGAATATAAAGTAGAAGACGGATACATACTGAATTCCATTCGATACCATACTACAGGTAGAGCCAATATGACTTTGCTGGAAAAGATTGTATTTTTAGCTGACTACATGGAACCCACTCGCCTCCTTTTTCCTGGTTTAGAAGAAGTCAGAGCCCTCGCCTATGTTCATTTAGATAAAGCCATTTATCAAGCTTTGTTGTTAACCATAGCATATATTAAGGAACAAGGATTCCTTCTGCATCCATTAACACAAGAGGCAGTGGATGATTTAAAAGCAAAGTTCCTATAAGAAAGGAGAAAATTAATGATTATTTCAGAACAAGGGAAAGAAATGTTAAGAGTTGTATATCATGCATTAGATGAAAAACAAGGAGAAGATATTCGTATTCTTGATATCCATGGTATTTCTATACTGGCAGATTATTTTGTTATTACCCATGGGAATAATCAGAATCATGTCCAAGCTTTAGCGGAGCATGTAATAGAATCTTTAGCAGAAGCCGGGTATAGACTACTACGAAGAGAAGGGGAGGCGACCTCTTCTTGGATATTATTAGATTATGGTCATATAATGATTCATGTTTTTGGGAAAGAAGAAAGAAACTTTTATGATTTGGAACGAATCTGGAGTGATGGAAAAGAAATTACTGCCAGTCATTTTTAACTATAAAATAGAAGGACATAATAAAACAACTGTCAATGACAGTTGTTTTAGCGTTTATGAATGGGTCTATAAGCATATAAAACAGATAAGATAGAAAATAATCCGCCCAACAATAAAAAAATAGCCAAAACCATAAGAATGATTTTTTTAATGTTAAAAGAAGGAGTAGAAGAGAACTCTTTTTCGGGAGTCATTCCAATTGATCTTTCTTCTATGGATAAATCATAATCTTTTTGAGAAATAATATTTGCCTTAGCAATAGGCTGGTTGTTATAAGAAAATATAATATATCCCAGTAATTCATGTTTTTTCACTGATGATTGTATTTCATAAGGCAAGATAGTCATTTTTTGAATTTCTTCTCGTTTTGCACTTTTAGGTAAAACAGTATAAACATCATTTTCTAACGTGGTTTTAACCACATCAAAAGATTTTAGTGGAATAGAAGGAGAAGGAGTATTTTTTTTAGCTAATGGTATAAGAGAAAAGTGGTCAAAACCATAGTTTAGAAGTTCCGTAGTTTCTTCGTACATCTGTGGTTTCTCAGATTTTAAAATAACGCAGATCAGTTCCATTCCATCTTTTACAGCATAGGTTACTAAGGTATGTCTTGCTTGATCAGTATATCCCGTCTTTCCACCCAAACAACCTTCATAGAGATATTTTGTTTTTCGGTTAGGCAGCATATAGTGCTGATTATGTAGATACCGAATATCATTTTTATTAGTAGGAGGAATCTCATATCGAGGGGTTTGAATAATCTCCCTAAATTTTGGGTTTTTAAAAGCTTCCTTAGCAATTAAAGCCATATCATAAGCAGTAGTATAGTGCTGTTCATCATGAAGGCCATGAGGATTAACAAAATGAGTCTGATAGGCTTCTAAGGCTTGAGCTTTTTGGTTCATTAATTTTGTAAAATCCTCAACGGATCCACTAATGAATTCGGCAATTCCATTAGATACTTCATTTGCTGATTGAAGCATCATACCATATAGAGCTTGTTCTAAAGTGATTTGTTCTTCTGGTACCATCCATAAATGACTACTATTTCTTTCAATACTAAAAACAGCCTCTTCTGAAAAGGTAACGATTCCATCTAAATCGCCATATTCTAAGGCTAGGTATGCAGTCATAATTTTAGTAATGCTAGCTGGAAAGTATTGCTGATGGATATTTTTTTCATAGATTACTTTTCCTGTTTTTGCTTCCATCACAATTGCACTCTCTGATAGAATCGTAGGAGGTGTAACATCAGAAGGTACAACGTTAGAAAAATTCAATTCATATGCAAAAATAGTAATATTCATCATAAAAATTAAAAAAATACTCATAAACAATCTACCAATGGATTTCATGTGCTTACTCCTCTCTTTTATCACTCTTAAGTATAGCAGAAAATGTATGAAAGAAAAAGTATGTTTTTTAGAAAAACAAAGGATTTTAAGTAATTATGGCGAATAATTTAAATAGAGAAAAACAAGCTAGGGAGGATCGAAAATGAAGGGGAAAAAAATATATTTGCCAGTCCTAGTAGGATTTATTATGTTTGTCACAGGCATCATTTATGTAAAATATTCTGTATCTCGTCCTACTTCTATACAAGTAACCCATAATTCGACGAATACTCCCCTTTTTGAAGAAGAAATCGAAGATACATCGGTACAAAAGACCACATCTATTGAAAGTGAAGAAGAAATGGTATACGTTGTCCATATTGCAGGAGCTGTTCATAAACCAAATGTCTATACACTGCCATCTGGCAGCCGAGTTTATGAGGTCATTGAGTTGGCAGGAGGAGCAACGGAAGATGCGGATCTTGCCGCAATCAATTTAGCTATGAAGATTAAAGACGAACAAAAAATTTATATTCCTAGGATTGGTGAAACATTTGACAAAACTGAAAAAGAGAATAATAATAGTATTAGCATGCAGCTTGAAGAAGAAAATATGCATAAAATTAACATTAATACAGCAAGTGGGAAAGAGTTAGAGGAATTACCAGGAATTGGGCCAGTAACAGCAGAGAGTATTATCCAGTACCGAGAGGAAAATGGAAGATTCCAAAAGATTGAAGATATACAAAAGGTTTCAAGGATTGGTCCTAAAACCTTCGAAAAAATAAAAATGAAGATTACAGTAGATTAGGAGGATGATTATGGCTTATCATGCACTAGTTGTGGATGATGAAAAATTAATTGTAAAGGGAATTCGATTTAGTTTAGAACAAGACAACATGAAAGTGGATGTAGCATATGATGGAGAAGAGGCTTTACAATTGGCAAAAGCCAATCCATATGATATTATTATTTTGGATGTAATGTTGCCTAAGTTAGATGGATTAAATGTATGTCAACAAATTAGGGAGTTTTCCAACGTTCCTATTATTATGTTGACGGCTAAAGGAGAAGATATGGATAAAATCATGGGACTTGAGTATGGAGCCGATGATTATATGACGAAGCCTTTTAATATTTTAGAATTAAAGGCACGAATTAAAGCAGTACTTAGAAGAATGCAGTCGAAAAACCAAGGGAAAAAACGGGATGTTCTTGAATTAGAAGATTTAAAATTAGATTTTAATGGTAGACGCGTTTATATTCAAGGAGAAGAAGTAAATTTGACAGCAAAGGAATTTGACTTATTGGAATTATTTATCAGCAATCCAGGAAAGGTATATAGTAGAGAAATGTTACTAAATACCATATGGGGCTATGACTATCCAGGGGATGTACGGACAGTAGATGTACATGTTCGAAGATTAAGAGAAAAAATAGAAAAAAACCCCAGTGAACCAACTTATATTTATACAAAATGGGGAGTGGGTTATTATTTTAAGGATTAATTTTAAGTGGATACACAGTTTACGTTGGAAATTATTGATTACGTATATGATGATTAGTTTTTTGCCTCTTATGTTTTTTTCTTTAGGTATTTATAATACATTAGAAAAGCATTATATTCAAGAACGAAAAGCGGAATTACAACGTCAAGCCAATATTACGGCAGGACACATTGTTGTAACCGGTTATTTAAAAGATTCTACCATAGAACAAAAAAGATTGTTTCACTCTGATATTCAACAAACGAGTAAGGAAATAGGAGCTCGAATTATTGTTGTTGACTCAAAAGGAATTGTAAAAAATGATTCAAATAAAGTCGATATTGGAAAGACAATTTTACAAAAAGAGGTTCTTGCTGCTTTGCAAGGATCAGATGTTGCTTACAAGCAACCAGGAAGCAATATTATTCATGCTGTTGCTTCGATTAAAGATGATAAAACCCAAGAAATTATTGGAGCTATTATTATTTCCGCCTCCATTGAAGATATTTATGTATCTTTAAAATCCGTACAAAAACAATTATATATTTTAGTTGTATTAACCACATTAGTTGTAGGTCTCTTTAGTTTTTATGTATCAGGCGTTCTGATTCGACCGCTAAAAGAGTTGGTACAGGTCATGAAAAAAGTAACAGAAGGACATTTGGACCAGCAAATTCAAGTAAAAGGAAAAGATGAAATTGCAGAACTTAGTTTAGCTTTTAATCATATGAGTGAACGTTTACTAGAAGTAGATAACTCAAGGCAGGAGTTTGTTGCCAATGTATCTCATGAATTAAAAACACCATTAAGCTCGATAAAAGTATTAAGTGAATCACTTTTGCTTCAAGAAAATGTTCCAGAAGAAATGTATAAAGAGTTTTTAAGTGACATTACTTCAGAAGTAGATAGAGAAACAGAGATCATTAATGATTTATTGGCTTTAGTGAAATTGGATCGTAAAGATATGGCATTATCTTTTGAGAGTACATACTTGAACGAGATGATCCAAAGTATTTTAAAACGGCTTCATCCGTTAGCTCAACAAAGAAACATTGATCTAATCTATGATAGCCGACGAGATGTTTATGCAAAAGTAGATGCAATGAAATTAACCTTAGCAATCTCAAATCTAATTGAAAATGGTATAAAATACAATGAAGAAAATGGAACAGTAACGGTTATTTTAGATGCTGACCACCAAAATGCTTTTATTACGGTGCAGGATACTGGAATTGGAATTCCAGTTGAAGAACAAAAGAAAATTTTTGAACGTTTTTACCGAGTGGATAAAACAAGAGACCGAATGACAGGGGGAACGGGATTAGGTTTATCCATTACCCATCGTACCATATTGTTGCATCAAGGAAGTATTAAACTTATTAGTGAAGAAGGAGAAGGGGCTACTTTTATCATTCGTATCCCATTACACCAAAATTCATAGATTTGTAACACTTTATTTGTAACATTGTAATGGTTATGGGGTATAATAATTTTTACGGGGGTGATTTTTTGGGGTATTTTAAAAAACCATATCAATGGCTTTTAGGCATTGGAACGGTTGTGCTTATACTCGTATTTCTATTTTTTGCTCGTAGTATTGACTTTTCAAATAACCAATCCATGTCCAAAAAAACAGTAGAACTCCAAAGCAATACCATTCAGTTATATTTTGTTAGCCAAGATCAATCCAAATTAGTGGGAGAAAATGTGGCTATTACAAAAGAACAAGAGGAAGACATTATTCTTCAGGTGCTAGAGGCATTAAAACAGGGCCCTCAGACTCCAGGATTATTTCCAAGTATTCCTAAAAATATAGAGTTTATCGATACTCAATTTGATGAAGAGGAACATATGGTGGAGCTTAACCTTTCCTCTGCTTATTTTGATTTAAAAGCAATGGATGAAGTATTTTTTCGAGCATCTGTGGTAAAAACCTTAACAGAACTACCTTTTGTACAGAAAATACAGTTTTTTGTAGAAGAAAAGCCTTTGTTAGGAACAGATGGGAAACCTTTAGGTCCCATTTCAGCAGAGGACATTATTTTGGAAAAAGTAAATCCCTTAAATACAGAATACAAAGAAATACAACTCTATTTTTCGAATCAAGATGCAACAGCCTTAGTAGTAGAAAATAGAACCATTGCTATTAATCCAAACGAACCTTTGGAAAAATATGTGATGGAACAATTAATTGCCGGACCTCAAATACAGAATCTACATAAAACAATTCCACCAGAAACAAAAATTAAAGGGATTCAAACCAGTGATGGTATTTGTTATGTGGATTTAAGCACAGAATTTAGAACAAAACATTGGGGAGGTTCAACAGGAGAAATTTTTACAATTTACTCTATCGTAAACTCTTTAACAGAACTACCACACATACAAAAAGTTCAGTTTTTAATTGAAGGAGAAAAGCAAGAAACTTTTAAAGGCCATGTAGATTTCAGTAATCCGTTTGAAAGAAATCTAGATTTTATCCAACAATAAAATAAAAAAATAAAATACATACAATCATGCCTCATGTTTGTATGTATTTTTTACACTTATAGATATCCAAGCCCATAATTTGATTTTGCAAGATCCTATCCATGGGTTCACGCTCTGATTGTACCTCTCGTTGCTCAAAATATAAAAGAAGGAAGCAACAGGGGATAAAAGTTGCGTATTCGCTGATAGTATGTACTTGCTTTGTAATTAGGGAATTTTCAATTATGAGTGTGTATCTATATAGCACGATTAGGATAAAATAAAGTGGGTTTAGAAAAAATGGGGTGGAGATCCATGAAACGACCTTTGGTATGGGGGACCTGTTTGTATATCGCAGGAATTGTTTTTGGAAAAATAACAGATTCTTTATTGCTGTTTATCTTTTTTTGTTCCTTACT
Organism: Candidatus Epulonipiscium sp.; assembly: GCA_012520595.1. GTDB lineage: Bacteria > Bacillota > Clostridia > Lachnospirales > JAAYNZ01 > JAAYNZ01. Next base: position 25,402 of record JAAYNZ010000020.1, read on the forward strand.
GTTAGCATTTACTTGTTGGTGTACAATAAAATATAAATGGCTTGGATTTTATCTTTTTTTATGTTTCTTTTTTTTAGGTTTTTCTCGTATGTATGGAATGAAAGCAAAGGATATGGATGCTTATTTTCATACATTTTCAGCTTATTTAGAAGAGAATCCAATAGAGGGTACTGTAAAAAGTATTCAGTACAATAAACAAAAAAAATTTTCAAAAGCTTTGATTAAAGTAAAATGGGAAAATTTTCAAGGATTCCAAGAGAAAGAAAAACTTTTATTTAAGAAAATTCCTGCTATTCATATCCAACTTTATACAGAAGAACCAGTAGAGTTACAAATACAAGATCAAATTTGGTTTAAAGGTCAATTAAAGAAGTTAGAAGGACCAAGAAATCCAGGTGATTTTGATCAAAAACAGTACGGAAAAATTCAAGGTTTTGATTTTATTTGTTATGGGACCATCGAAAAACGTAATCCTACTACCTCTTTTCATTTTTACTCATGGTTACAGCAAGGAAATCAAAAGTTTCAACAGGTTTATGATAGGATTTTACCATCTACACAAGCCGCTGTTATAAAAGCAATGCTGCTAGGAGAGCGACAAGAATTAGAAATGGAGACGAAAGATTTATATAAAAAAGCTGGCATTTCCCATATATTAGCCATTTCAGGACTTCATATTTCCATTATAGGCTTATTGATCTTTCGTGGATTGCAATGGTTTCGAATTTCGAAACCTATAGGAGCAGGGATTACAATATGTTTACTTATATTTTACTGCCTATTTGTGGGAAACAGTGTATCTACTATGCGAGCAGTTATAATGATGAGTTGTATTTTGGGAGGTTATCTATTTCTTCGTACCCCAGATACCTTTACTTCATTAGCCTTTTCAGCTCTTGTATTATTATTTAAGCAGCCTTTTTATTTATGGGATGTAGGATTTCAGTTATCTTATGGAGCAGTCCTTGGCTTGCTTGTTTTTTCTCCCTTAATAGCAAAAGCTTATTTTATACCTTCCTGGTTGCGTTCTTCTATGGGAGCTAGTATAGCAGCTAGCCTAGCTACTTTTCCTATGGTAGCCTATCATTTTTATTACATTCCTTTATATGGGATCTTGTTAAATGTTCTGATTGTTCCTTTTCTTGTATTACTTATCTTTTTTGGTATGATAGCTGGTATTTTTGGCATTTTTTCAGTGATGATAGGACAATTTATGGTAGGAATTGTTTATTATATTCTTTTATTTTATGAAGCATTGGCTCGTTTTACAACCCAATTACCCAAAGGGTATTTGCTGGTAGGTTCGCCTTCTTTCTATTTTCTTTTTTTATATTATATCCTCTTTTTTGTATCAGCTTGGCATTTTTCTAAGGCATTACCAAAGAGAAAAGTAAGCCATAAAAGGTACCTTTATTTTTTAGGAATAACAAGTGTTTTTTTCATGTTTTATCTTTTATTTCCTAAGCCATTAGAAATCGTTTTTTTAGATGTTGGACAAGGCGATTGTACAATTATTCATACATCCACGAATCAGCATTTTATTATTGATGGTGGAGGTTTTTTATTTCATGAAGAAGGACAAGCCAATACAGGAAAAACCATTATTTATCCTTATTTAGAATACAAAGGAATACATAAAATAGATGGGATTTTTTTGACCCATCCCCATGGTGATCATATAATAGGATTAATAGAGTTAGTAGAACTTATACCCATAGACCAATTTTTTGTACCACAAGCTTCTTTAGAAAATCATCCTCTATACCTTCAACTTCTTCATAAAACAAGACAAAATCAGATCCCTATTTACCATATAGAAGAGGGGCATCATTTACAAGTCGGAGATATTGGTTTTGATTGTTTATTTGCAGGTTATGGGAATCAGCTATATGAAGAAGACAATTGGAACACTACTTCATTGGTTTTATATTTAAAATATAAACAAATATCTTTTTTATTTACTGGAGATATTGAAGCTTCAGAAGAAGAATATTTAACACAGAAATATTCAGCTTTATTAAGAGATGTAACGTTTTTAAAAGTGCCTCATCATGGTTCTCTTACTTCTTCAACAGAGTTGTTTTTGAATACAATAAAACCCGCAGCAGCTGTGATTAGTAGCGGAAAGAATTCATATGGGCACCCTCACCCAATGGTTTTGCAGCGATATCAAGAAAAAGGTATTCCCATTTATTTGACACAAACAGAAGGAACTGTTATTTGTAAAACCTTTGGAAAGCAAACAAAAGCATATTCGGTTTTAGGAAAGAGAAAGGAACGATTATATGGAAAGGCTCAAAGAGGATCTTAAAACAGGACAGTTTCAAAAGCTATATTTGTTTTATGGAGAAGAAGAATATTTAAAAAAACACTATTTGCAAGAAATTTCAAAAAAAATCATTCCAACGGGTCAAGAACTTATGAATATAAGTATATTTGAAGGAAATCAAGTTTCCCCTCAGCAAATCATAGAAGCTGTAGAGACTCTTCCTTTTTTGGTAGAAAAAAGATTGGTTATTGTTAAAAATAGTGAATTATTTAAAGGAGGAAGGGCAGATGATACTCAAAAAATAGTTGACTTTTTCTCCTTGATTCCTTCCACTTGCTGCTTATTATTTATTGAATCAGAGATTGATCGTAGAAATAAAGGATTTAAAGCCCTTCAGAAATGGGGACGTAGTGTTACTTTTTCTTATTTACAGGAAAAAGATTTAGTTACTTGGATTAAAAAAGCATTCAAGAGAAACAGGAAAAACATTGATACACAAACTACATTATATTTGTTAAGAATCGTTGGATCTGACATGGAAAGATTAGAAGGGGAAATTGAAAAGATCATTTCTTATGTTATAGGAGAAGAAATACAAAAAAAGGATATTGATGCAATTTGTATTCCTTCTTTAGAAGTTAGGATTTTTGAATTGGTAAAAGCCTTAGGGAATAAACAAAGCCAAAAAGCGTTAGAAATTTACTCGAATTTAATTTTGATAAAAGAATCCCCTCATATGATTTTAGCTATGATTACCCGACAATTTCGGCTTATCCTACAAGTTAAATATTTGCAGGAACAAGGAATGTCCCAAAGTCAAATTGGAGCAAGATTAGGACTAAGAAATTTTATTGTAAGGGATTGTTTACAACAAGGAAAAGGATTTTCTATGAACACACTAAAACAAGCTCTTCATGAAAGTTTAGAAACGGACGTGAATATAAAAACAGGAATCGTAGATGGAGTCTTGGGGGTAGAGATGTTACTGATTAAGTATTCCCATTAACTTATATTTTTTAGAATAAGAGAAATAAAAAGCATAAAAATTGCTCTTTTTTAAAAGAGCAAATTTTATGCTTTTTATTATTGTGCCATGGAATTTACCATTTTTGTTAACTGAGAAACCTTACGCGCTGCGTTATTTTTATGGAAAATCCCTTTTGTAGCTGCTTTATTAATTTTAGAAACCGCATTTTTTAAGTTTGTTTCTGCTAATGTTTGATTTCCTTCATTTACAGCTGCTAATACTTTTTTAGTAGCAGTTTTAACTTGGGATTTTATCATTTTATTTCTTAAAGTTTTCTTAGAAATAATTTTAATTCTTTTTTGTGCAGATTTAATATTTGCCACAACGCTCACCTCCTTATTGCGTGGTGTTTTTTAAAAACGTACCGAAACAAAATACATATAAAATAACATGCCTTATTATTCTAATCGAAAGTTGTCTTAAAGTCAATGCATATATGAAAAAATAGTGGAGAAAATATAAAGAGACAAAAAACAGGAGGGATTTTATGACTTTTTTTCAAACAAGAACCGATTTGGCCATTGAAGCTCGGGAGATGATACAAAAAGAAGACCAGACTGGGGAAATTCCAGGAGTAAAAGTAGAGATGGAGCAAAAGGAAGACTTAAAATTGAAAATAACAAAAGTAAAAATCATGGATAATAAAGGGGCAGAAGTAATGGGAAAACCAATAGGAACTTATGTTACCATTGAAAGCCCATTTCTAAAAGAAAATGATATGGATACTCATGAAGATTTTATTCGAATTGTAGGAAAAGAATTAATTCGTTTAAAAGAATTATCAGAAGAAGATGTTATTTTAGTCGTGGGTTTAGGAAACTGGAATGTAACCCCAGATGCTCTAGGTCCTAAAGTGGTTTCTCAATTAGTAGTTACAAGGCATTTAATGGAATATATGCCTGAACAAATCGATGAATCACTTCGTTCTGTTAGTGCTATATCACCAGGGGTTTTAGGAATTACAGGGATTGAGACAGGAGAAATTATTCAGGGCATTGTGGATAAGATCGCTCCAGATGTAGTCATTGCTATTGATGCTTTAGCAGCTAGAAAAGCTAGTCGAGTCAATACAGCTATTCAAATGTCTGATACAGGCGTTCATCCTGGATCAGGTGTAGGAAATAAACGAATGGGTCTCAATAAAGAAACCTTAGGTGTTCCAGTTATTGCAGTTGGAGTTCCTACAGTGATTGATGCCGCTACTTTAGTCAATGATACAATGGATCAATTATTAGATACTATGAAAGCAGAGGCAATGAAGGAAGGTCCTTTTTATGAAATGCTACAAAATGTAAACAAAGAAGAAAAATATCAGTTAATTCGAGAAATATTAGCTCCTTATGTAGGCAATCTTTTTGTAACTCCAAAAGATATTGATGCAACCATTGATCGGCTGGCTCATCTGATTGCTCAAGGAATCAATATGGCTTTACATCCAGGCTTAGATACAAAAGATATAGGTCGATATATCAATTAAGGACTAGTTATTATTTTAATCATAATGTACTCCTCTTTATAATATGCTATAAAAGAAGAAAATTTTCATAAATTTCTATTGAAGGTTTTTACACAGCATGGATAAAGAGAGGTGCAGTAAAGATGCGGATTCACACCATTGAAGGAAAAAAAGTAATACAAGGTTTCATATGGGTTTTGATTTGTGCAATATTGTTCTATGTGGTTTATCGAATTTTTATTACATCTTATTTGTCACCCCCCTCCTATGTTTCAATGAGTGCCATTCCAAAGGAGGGGAAAATTCCTCTTCATGTATACCAACGTTGGCTAGGAGAAAGTGTACCACATATGGATAAGGCAAAAACATTTTCAAAGGATCATTTTTCTATCTTTCTTTTGCAGTGGGTGACTCATTTAAATTTTAATAATAAGACGACTTTGTTGGATGGGGTGATCCCTTATATTTCTTATGTAAATCAACAGCAGATGAAAGAAATTTCCTTAGTAGAAGTATATCCACGGTTAAAAAGTAAAAAGAAAAATCCTCAGGATTCACAGGAAGAAATCTTTGATGAATCCATTGATTTTTTTAAAAAAGAGGATTCTACAACTTCACTCCCATCCCATTTGCCATTGACTATAACAGAAGAAAATCTTAAAGATATGAATTTTTTATTGAAGAATCTTTATAACATAGAAGGGAATATGCCACTAACAATTAATGATTTCCCTACTCAAACTTTTTTAATGAAAGATTTAAAATTGCAGCCAGCTAGGTCAGAAGAACCTAAAATTTTGATTTTTCACACTCACTCTCAAGAAGCTTTCAAGGATAGTCGTCCAGGAAAAGTGGAAGATACAGTAGTAGGATTAGGACAAACATTAACAGATATTCTTAGAAATCAATATGGAGTAGGAGTCATTCATGATACAGGAATGTATGATGTAGTAAATGGCCGGGAGTATCGAACAAACTCCTATGAAAGAGCAGAAAAACCGATTTTAGATCTTCTCAAAAAACACCCAAGTGTTGAAGTTGTCATTGATCTCCATCGTGATGGAGTTCTTGATCATGTTCGACTAGAAACGAATATCCAAGGGAAACCCACTGCTAAAATTATGTTTGTAAATGGAATTTGTAAAATTGCATCTGATGGAAAAATGCGGTCTTTGGATTATTTACCTAATCCTTATCTAGAAGATAATATGGCTTTCAGTCTTCAAATGCAACTCAAGGCCAATGAACTTTATCCTGGATTAACTCGTAAAATTTATATTAAGCCCTATCGTTATAGTCTACATATGAAACCCAAATCTCTTTTAATCGAAGTAGGAGCCCAAACAAATACGGTAGAAGAAGCTTATAATGCCATGGAACCTTTGGCTCACATTTTAATGACTGTTCTTAGAGAAGAAGGTTAGGCTTGAGGATTCCTCCGCCCTATGCTATAATATCCATCAGCACAATGGATTATAAGTTTAAAGGTATAGATTTTTTAAAATATCTATACTAAGACGAAGGAGGAATTCCGTCAATGTCTTCAAGCAGACAAGATCATATTAGAAATTTTTGCATTATCGCACATATTGATCATGGAAAATCCACCCTTGCCGATCGAATTATCCAAACAACAGGATTGCTTACTGAAAGAGAAATGCAAGAGCAGATTCTAGATAATATGGATTTAGAACGGGAGAGAGGGATTACAATTAAATCCCAATGTGTTCGTTTAATTTACAAGGCAAAAAATGGTGAAGAATATATTTTCAATTTAATTGACACTCCAGGTCATGTGGATTTTAATTATGAAGTATCCCGTAGTTTAGCAGCTTGTGAAGGTGCTATTTTAGTTGTGGATGCAGCCCAAGGAATTGAAGCACAAACATTGGCAAATGTATACTTAGCATTAGAACATAATTTAGAAATTTTACCTGTTATCAATAAAATTGATTTGCCTAGTGCAAACCCAGATATGGTAAAAAAAGAGATAGAAGATATTATTGGTCTACCAGCCATGGATGCTCCTTTGATTTCAGCCAAAATAGGATTAAATATAGAAGAAGTTTTGGAGAAAATTGTAGAGGTAATTCCCTCCCCTCAAGGAGATCGTGAAGCTCCTCTGAAAGCGCTTGTTTTTGATTCGGTTTATGATGCTTATCGTGGAGTCATTGTATTTTGTCGTATTAAAGAAGGTAGCATTAAAAAAGGGATGAATGTCCGTATGATGGCTACAGGAAAAGAGTTTGAAGTAGTCGAAGTAGGTTTTTTTGGAGCTGGTCAATTCATTCCTACTGATGAACTTACTCCAGGTACAGTAGGGTATTTTACTGCCAGTATCAAAAACTTAAAGGATACGCGAGTAGGAGATACAGTAACAAATGTCAACAATCCTACCCAAGAACCTTTACCAGGATATAAAAAGGTAAACCCCATGGTATATTGCGGGATGTATCCAGCTGATGGAGCCAAGTACGAGGATTTAAAAGAATCATTAGAAAAGTTACAATTGAATGATGCGGCTCTTTATTTTGAACCAGAAACGTCAGCAGCTTTAGGATTTGGATTTCGTTGTGGATTTTTAGGCTTATTACATTTAGAAATTATTCAAGAAAGATTAGAAAGAGAATATAATATTGATTTAGTTACAACAGCTCCTAGTGTTATTTATAAAGTATATAAGACAAATGAAGAAATGATTCTTTTATCCAATCCTACGGAATTACCTTCACCAGCTGAAATTGATTATATGGAAGAACCCATTGTAAAAGCGGAAATAATGGTTCCTACTGATTACATAGGAGCCATTATGGAGCTGTGCCAAGAACGTAGAGGGGTTTATATTAGTATGCAATATTTAGATGAAACTCGAGCTTTATTAACATACGAGTTGCCCTTAAATGAAATTATTTATGATTTTTTTGATGCGTTAAAATCCAGAACACGAGGATATGCCTCTTTTGATTATGAATTAATTGGTTATCAACAATCCGATTTAGTTAAATTAGACATTATGATTAATCGCGAAGTAGTAGATGCTCTTTCTTTTATTGTTCATGAATCAAAAGCTTATGAACGAGGACGTAAAATTGCTGAAAAATTAAAAGATGAAATTCCAAGACATTTATTTGAAATTCCTATTCAAGCTGCTATTGGTCAGAAAGTCATAGCCAGAGAAACCATTCGAGCTCTTCGAAAAGATGTATTAGCCAAATGTTATGGAGGAGATATTAGTCGAAAGCGGAAATTATTAGAAAAGCAAAAAGAAGGTAAGAAAAGAATGCGTCAAGTAGGTAATGTTGAAGTACCTCAATCAGCTTTTATGAGTGTTTTAAAATTGGAGTAAAATAACAATGAAAAAAACGATCGGTTTATATATTCATATTCCTTTTTGTAAATCCAAATGTTATTACTGTGATTTTTTATCTAAACCCAATCAGGAAGATTATTTTCAAGCCTATGTTCGAGCCTTAGAGAAGGAAATGTTAGCTTATCATAAACTGCTTTCTGATTATGTAGTAACAAGCATTTTTATTGGAGGAGGCACGCCGACGATTCTTCCAATCGAATTATTACAAAAAATAGGGATTCGGTTAGGCGAACTTTTTTTTATCGATCCTAAGGCTGAATTTACTATTGAATCCAATCCAGGAACACTTTCTTTTGAAGCATTAAGTGGATTAAAAAAAACAGGAGTAAATCGGTTAAGTATTGGTTTACAAGCTTTTCAAAATAGACTATTAAAAAAATTAGGACGAGCCCATACCCTAGAACAGTTTTTACAAAATTATGAAAATGCTTTAAAGGTTGGTTTTGACAATATTAATATTGATTTAATGTTTGGATTGCCAGAACAAGAAACACGAGATTGGGAAGAGTCTTTATTAAAAGTGATTCAATTAGATCCACCTCATCTTTCTTGTTATAGTTTGATTTTAGAAGAAGGTACTCCTTTTTTTAGGATGTGGGATCAAGGTCATCTCCTGTTACCCACGGAAGACGATACACTCCAGATGTATCGAAAGTGTATTCAGATGCTAACAGATGCAGGCTATGAACATTATGAAATTTCTAATTTTGCAAAGCCTCAAAGAAAATGTAAACATAATCTAAGATATTGGAATTGTGATGAATATGTGGGATTGGGAGTAGGAGCTCATTCTTATTTTCAAGGAATTCGATACCATAACCAAGAAAATCTAGCTCAATATATAAAAGAAAGCTACTGTCTTCAAAAATTGCAAAAAGATCCACAAGCTATACATGCTAAAGAAGCTTATGAGGAATATATGTTTTTAGGTTTACGTTTGATTCAAGGAGTATCAAAGGAAGAATTTTATCATCGTTTTCAACGATCAATGGAAGAAGTATATGGATCTGTCTTGCAAAAATTAGTCAAACTAGGATTGTTAAAAGAAGAAGAAAACAACGTTAAATTGACAAAACGGGGGCTAGAAGTAGGTAATGTAGTTTTTGAACAATTTTTATTGGAATAAATATAAAAATATCACTTGACAAATAAAAGATAGAGTGATACTTTTATGTCAGATGTTAGCACTCACAACGCTAGAGTGCTAACAATAATAAAGGAAGGGATAGTATGGATTTAAATGAAAGGAAATTAAAGATTTTACATGCGATTATTTGTGACTATTTAGAAACAGCAGAACCAGTAGGCTCGCGAACCATTTCTAAAAAATACAACTTGGGAGTTAGTTCTGCCACTATCAGGAATGAAATGTCTGATTTAGAAGAATTAGGGTTTATTATACAACCTCATACTTCTGCTGGGCGTATTCCTTCTGATAAAGGATATCGTTTATATGTAGAACAGTTAATGGAATATCCCGTAGTGGAAATGTATCAAATACAGTTAGTTAAACAAATCATCGTAGAAAAAATTGATAAAATTGAATCCATGCTTCAAGAAATTAACAAGTTATTATCAATGATAACTAATTATACAACTCTTATTTCTTCGCCAAGGCTTCATAAAACAAAGTTAAAACATATGCAGTTAATTCCTTTAGATGAACGTTCCATTATCTTAGTAACAGTAACAGATGGAAATATTGTTCGCAATCATATTTTAAATATTACAACACCTATTCCGTCTCAAACTTTATTAAGGCTTTCAAACATGTTAAATCAACGTTTACAGGGATTAACTCTAGAACAAATTAATTTGCCTTTGATACAAAGTTTAAAGCAACAGATGGGGAGTCATGGCCTTTTACTAAACGATGTATTAGATGTCATTGCAGAAACCATTCAATTTGTAGATGAACCCGAAATTTATATGAGTGGAGCTATTAATATTTTAGATTTTCCAGAGTTTAATGATGTATTGAAAGCTAAAAATTTATTTCATGCCTTAGAAGAAAAAGATCTTCTTGTGACCATATTATCCCCAAAACCTTTCAAACAACAAGAACAAAATATTCAAATCACCATTGGCAATGAAAACATTGCAGAAGAGATGAAAGATTGTAGTGTTGTTACTACAAACTATCGAATTGGTGACCAGACAGTAGGAACCATAGGAGTTTTAGGCCCTACTCGTATGGATTATGGACGTGTTGTTTCCACTCTTTCTCATTTGGTGGAATATATGGATCATATCATAAAAGATTTAATGGATGGATAAAAAGATAAAACAAGAGAAAGGGGTCAAGCCAGTGAGTAAAGATGAAACCCTAAAAAAAGAAACCAAAAAAGAAGAAAAAATAGTAGAAATGGATTCGCAAACGACAGAAGTGGAAGTAGAATCCATGGAAGAAGCAGTAGATGATATTGATGCAGAAGTTCTTAAAAAAAGGCTAAAAGAACAGGAAGAGAAAAATCAAGAGTACTTCGATCGTTTACAGCGAACTATGGCAGAATTTGATAATTTTAGAAAGCGCACTGTAAAAGAAAAATCCAATATGTATGATATGGGTGTAAAAGATACAGTAGAAAAAATCTTACCTATTATTGATAATTTTGAAAGAGCTCTTTTGAATACAAAAGAGGGAGAAGAAATAAATGATGGTTTTGTACAAGGAGTAGAAATGATTTATAAGCAATTTAAAAATATATTAGACGAAATGGGTGTAAAGGAAATAGAAGCAATTGGAAAACCTTTTGACCCTAATTTTCATAATGCTGTTACTCATGTACAAGATGAAAAGTATAAAGAAAATGAAGTTATTGAGGAATTTCAAAAAGGATATTTATACCAGGATCAAGTCATTCGATATAGTATGGTAACTGTTGCTAATTAGTATTTCTATTGAATATAAAGAGTGTTGATTTTATTGAAAATAAGGAGGAACCATTATGGGAAAAATTATAGGTATTGATTTAGGAACAACGAACTCCTGTGTCGCTGTAATGGAAGGGGGAAGTCCAGTTGTTATTCCAAATTCAGAAGGTGCTCGTACAACTCCTTCCGTTGTTGCTTTTACAAAGACAGGAGAACGTTTAGTGGGAGAACCAGCAAAGCGACAAGCCATTACAAACCCAGATAAAACAGTAGGATCCATTAAACGTCATATGGGATCTGATTATCGAGTTCAAATTGATGATAAAAATTATTCACCTCAAGAAATTTCAGCGATGACATTGCAAAAATTAAAAGCAGATGCCGAAAGCTACTTAGGAGAAACAGTAACAGAAGCAGTGATCACTGTTCCAGCTTATTTTTCTGATAGCCAACGACAAGCAACAAAAGATGCCGGAAAAATTGCTGGTTTAGAAGTTAAAAGAATTATCAATGAACCTACAGCTGCTGCTCTTGCTTATGGCCTTGAAAATGAGCATGAACAAAAAATTATGGTCTATGACCTTGGTGGAGGAACTTTTGATGTTTCCATCATCGAAATCGGTGAAGGTGTTATTGAAGTATTAGCAACTAGCGGAGACAACCGTTTAGGTGGGGATGACTTTGATGAGCGGATCATTCGCTATTTGATTGATGAGTTTAAAAAGATAGAAGCCATTGACTTAAGTCAAGATAAAATGGCTATGCAACGTTTAAAAGAAGCAGCAGAAAAAGCAAAAATTGAATTATCTACAGCAACAACAACAAATATCAATTTACCTTTTATTACTGCTACTCAAGAAGGGCCTAAACATTTAGATATGAGTATTACCAGAGCAAAATTTGATGAATTGACAGCTGATTTAGTAGAGAGAACATTAGTGCCTGTTCGCAATGCTTTAAGTGATGCTGCTTTAGAACCTTCTGAATTGAATAAAGTAATTTTAGTAGGTGGTTCTACTCGAATTCCAGCAGTACAAAATGCTGTTAAAAACTTAACTGGTAAAGAACCTTTTAAAGGTATTAATCCTGATGAATGTGTAGCCATTGGAGCATCCATCCAAGGTGGAAAATTAGCAGGAGATGCAGGGGCAGGCGATATTCTTTTATTAGATGTTACTCCTCTTTCTCTAGGAATTGAAACATTAGGTGGAGTGGCAACAAAGTTAATCGAAAGAAATACAACGATTCCTACGAAAAAGAGTCAAATCTTCTCTACAGCAGAAGATAATCAAACAGCAGTAGATATCCATGTTGTACAAGGGGAACGGCCCTTGGCAAAAGATAATAAAACCCTTGGCCGTTTTCGCCTAGATGGGATCCCACCAGCACAACGAGGAATTCCTCAAATCGAAGTTACTTTTGATATTGATGCTAATGGAATTGTAAATGTAAGTGCGAAAGATCTAGGAACAGGAAAAGAGCAAAGCATTACCATTACAGCCAGTTCAAATTTAAGCGATGAAGACATTGATAAAGCGGTTAAAGAAGCGGAACAATATGCAGAACAAGATAAAAAACGTAAAGAAGCCATTGATACGAAAAATGAAGCAGATTCCATGGTATTTCAAACAGAAAAAATGCTAAAAGATTTAGGTGATAAAATTGATGCAGCAGACAAGGGCCGTATAGAAGAAGAATTGAAAAAATTAAAAGACCTCGTTGAAAAAACCAATGTGGAAACGATGACGGATCAAGATATCCAATCACTTGCATCTGCAAAAGATCAATTAATGACTGTTTTCCAAGAAGTATCTACAAAATTGTATCAACAACAAGGAGCACAAGACCCTGATATGGGGACCCAATCCCAAGGGGATCCTAAAGATGATGATGTGGTAGATGCTGATTATAAAGAAATATAATGAATTGATTTAAAAGAGCCAAAGATAAAAGTCTTTGGCTTTTTCAAAGTATAATGATATAATAATAAACGTTATGAATATTGATATTTACAATAAAAGCATCCATATATATCCTTATTTATATTGTGTAAGTGGAAGGTGAAAAAAATGGCAGCAAAAAGAGATTATTATGAAATATTAGGTGTGGATCGAACTGCTTCAGAAGCAGAGATAAAAAAAGCATACCGAAAACTAGCCAAACAATACCATCCGGATATGAATCCGGATAATGAAGATGCAGAACAAAAGTTTAAAGAAGCTACAGAAGCTTATGAAGTTTTAAGTGATACAGAAAAAAGATCACAATATGATCAATTTGGTCATGCCGCTTTTAATGGAGCAGGACCTGGAGGATTTAGTGGTGGATTTACTGATTTTGATATGGGAGACATCTTTGGAAGTATGTTTGGTGATATTTTTGGTGGAGGAATGAACCAACGGCAACGAACAGGACCAATGCAAGGAGCAGATGTACGTACTTCAATTAACATTGATTTTCATGAAGCTGCCTTTGGTGTTGATAAAGAAATTGAAATTGTAGTAGGAGAAAACTGTACCACTTGTCATGGAACAGGTGCAAAACCAGGTACACAGCCACAAACATGTAAACATTGTAACGGAACGGGACAAGTACGATACAATCAAAACACCCTTTTTGGAAGTATGACCAGTATTCGAACATGTGATGTATGTCAGGGTGAGGGAAAGATTATTGCAGATCCTTGCAATACCTGTCATGGAAAAGGAATCGTAAAAAACAAAAAGAAAATTCAAGTAAATATTCCAGCAGGGATTGATCATGGACAAAGCATTCGTTTACAAGGGAAAGGAGAACCAGGCCAACGTGGAGGTCCCTATGGTGATTTATTGATTACCATTTTAGTAAAACCTCATCCTATTTTTGAAAGGCAAGGGTATGATATTTATTGTAAGATTCCTATTACCTTTGTACAAGCTGCTCTAGGTGGTAAGTTGCAAGTTCCTACATTAGATGGAAAAGTGGAATATAGCATTAAGGAAGGAACCCAAACAGGAACTACTTTTCGTTTAAAAGGCAAAGGTGTGCCTTATCTTAGAAATCCCAAGATGCGTGGAGATCAATATGTTACAGTAACCATTGATGTTCCAACAAGGTTAAACGAAGAACAAAGAAAAAAATTAGAAGAATTTGCCCAAATTAGTGGAGATGAAGTACATTCTCAGAGAAAAGGTTTTTTTGAAAAAGTAAAAGATGCTTTCGGAGAAGCTTTAAGCTAATCGTATAGGTTAAATAAAGGAGGGATTAAATTGCAGTGGATTGAAATAAAAATCATAACAAGAACAGAAGCTGTTGAAGCTATTTCTTATATGTTGACGGAATTAGGGATAAAAGGAGTTCGCATTGATGATCCTAAAGATATTTTAATGCAAGAAAAAGATGAGTGTGCATGGGATTATGTTGATGAAGCCCTCCTACAATCAAAAGATCCAGATGTGGTAGAAATTTTTTGCTATCTTTCAGAAGAAGATTATTATTTACAACGCATTGAAGAAATTAAAAGTCGTTTGGCTATGATTGCACAATTTATTCCTATTGGAGAAGGAACAGTAACCCTTCAAAAGGTAAAAGAAGAAGAATGGGCCAATGCTTGGAAACAATATTACAAACCTTTTCGAGCAGCCAAGCAAATTGTCATTGAGCCTACGTGGGAAAAGGCTACTTTTGTACAAGAAGGCGACCAGGTCATTAAACTTGACCCAGGTATGGCTTTTGGCACGGGAACTCATGAGACAACTTCTTTATGCATCCAATCATTAGAAAAGTATGTGACTCCAAATGATACAATTTTGGACATTGGATGTGGTAGCGGAATTTTAGGAATTGTAGCAGGAAAGTTAGGAGCTAAAAAAGTAATTGGTGTAGATATTGATCCTAATGCCATCAAGGTGGCAAAAGAAAATGTTCAGATTAATCAAGTAGACGAGATTGTAGAGATTCGACAAGGAGACTTGTTAGAAGTAGTAGAAGAAAAAACAGATTGTATTGTAGCCAATATTATTGCCGATGTCATTATCAAACTAGTAGAATCTGTTCCACAGGTTCTTCGACCAAAAGGATTTTTTATTGCTTCCGGCATTATTATGGAACGTTTAGAAGAAGTAAAACAGGCCATTGAAAAAAGTTCCTTTGATCTTGTAGAAGTATTGACGAAGGGAGACTGGGCTGCTGTTGTTGCTCGAAAGAAAGAGTGAGAGTATGGCTAAATTTTTTGTAGATCCAAAACAAATTCAAAATGAGTCCATTCAAATCCAAAACTCTCAAGATATCATACACATTAAAAATGTTCTACGCTTAGGAAAAAAAGATAAACTTTGGATTAGTGATGGACAACAAATGGAATATGAGTGTATAATAGAGGATATAGAACAAAATGAAATCCATGTAAAGATTCTAAATAGATATAGGAGCGACAGTGAACCTGCTATACATGTCACTTTGTTTCAAGGTTTGCCAAAGTCAGATAAATTGGAATGGATTATACAAAAAGCTGTAGAATTGGGTGTTCATCAAATAGTACCCATGATTACAGAAAGGACCGTTGTTAAAATAAGTGATCCGCAAAAAATAAAGAAGAAATGGGAACGTTGGAATAAGATAGGAGAATCAGCTGCCAAACAATCAGGGCGTGGTAAGATACCATCCATTTCTTTGCCTGTTTCATATCAAGAAGCATTGCGGTTAGGAAAAGAATTAGACCATGCAATTATCCCCTATGAAAAAGAAGAAAATGAAACATTAAAGCATATTCTCCCAGTCCCTTTACAACAGTCCATTGGTATATTTATTGGACCAGAAGGCGGTTTTACATTTGAAGAAATTCAAAGAGCCAAAGAACAAAACATTGTACCTATTACGCTAGGCAAACGGATTTTACGTACAGAAACGGCAGGATTAGCAGTTTTGTCGATCATTATGTATGAGGCTGGGGAGGTATAAAATATGACAAATATAAAAATCCTAATTGTTGACGATGCTATTTTTATGCGAACTGTTTTAAAAAAAATGCTTGTGGAAGAAAATTTAACAGTTGTTGGAGAAGCCAATAGTGGTTTAGAAGCCATTGAAATGGCAAAAAAATTACAACCAGATTTAATTACCCTTGATATTACAATGCCTGAAATGGATGGAATTACAGCTATTGAAGAAATTCTCAAGGTGAGTCCTCATTCAAAAATCATTATGTGTTCAGCCATGGGACAACAAGCCATGGTGATTGATGCCATTAAGCGAGGGGCTAAGGATTTTATTGTAAAACCTTTTGAAAAATCCAGGGTTTTACAAGCAATTCAGAATGTTATGAGAGAGTAAGATTTAAACTGGTGGGGAAGCCTGCCAGTTTTCCTTTTGTAAAGAGTATGATCATTAACGATAAACAGAGGTGAGCTTGTGAAAGAGATTTATTTAGATTACGCAGCGACAACACCGCCTTCTTCTGAATCCGTTCAAAGTATGCTTAAAGTACTAGAAAAAGATTACGGAAATCCCTCTTCCTTGCATCGAAAAGGTATGAAAGCAGAAGAATATATAAAAAGAACAAGTGATGAGATCGCTAAGCATTTAAAAGTAACACCAGAAGAATTGTATTATACTTCAGGAGGAACCGAATCAAATAATCTAGGAATTTTAGGAGTGGCTACTAGTTATAAAAGAACAGGTAAACATGTAATTACAACGAAGATTGAACATTCTTCTGTACAAGGTCCCTTCCAAAAGCTAGAAGAAAAAGGTTATGAAGTGACCTATGTGCCTGTTGATTCCCAAGGCTATGTAGATATAGAGTTTTTAAGACAATCCATTCGCCCAGATACCATTTTAGTGAGTATAATGCATGTGAATAATGAGATAGGCACCATTCAACCCATTGAACAAATTGGTCATTTGATCAAAGAAGTCAATCCTTTAGCTCTGTTTCATGTAGATGGAGTTCAATCCTTTGGAAAATTTCCTATTTATCCAAAACGATGGAAGATTGATTTATTGAGTATTAGTGGTCATAAAATTTATGCTCCCAAAGGAATCGGTGTCTTGTATGTGGCTAAGAACACAAAAATAGAGCCTCTTTTCTATGGTGGAAATCAACAAAACGGACTACGTTCGGGAACAGAAAATGTTCCAGGTATTGTGGCTCTTTATCCAGCAGTTAAAAATGCTTATGAAAACTTGCAGGAGCATACTGCCTACTTATATCAACTAAAAAAACTTTTGGTAACAGAGCTAACATCCCAACTGGAAAATACATTTTTACAGGGACCTTCAGTAGAAGAGGGAGCTCCTCATATCTTAAATATACGCTTTCAAGATGTAAGAGGAGAAGTACTAGTCCATGCTTTAGAAGATAAGAAAATTTATATTTCTACTGGTTCCGCTTGTTCTTCTCGCAAATCCAATAAAAGCATGACTCTGCAAGCCATAGGATTATCTGATGAGCAAATCATGTCTTCTGTAAGAATTAGTTTATCACCTTGCACAACAAAAGAAGACATACAAAAGTGTGTTTACGAAATGAAACAAATAGTACCTATGCTACGGAAATTTGTTCCAGGAGGAAAAAAGAATGAAAAAATTATTTTTAATTAAATATGGTGAAATTGCTATCAAAGGGAAAAACCGATATTTATTTGAAGATGCTTTACTACGAAACATTCGAAAAAGCATTCAAGATATTGGCTCTTTTAAATTGGTTAAGGAACAAGGTAGGATTATCGTTGAACCTAGAGATGATAACTACGATGAAGAGGAAGTTAAAGAGCGATTAACAAGAGTATTTGGCATTGTAGGGATTTGCCCTGTTATTAAAGTAGATAGCCTTGATTTTGAAGAAATTCAGAAAAATGTTTTGCTTTATATGCAAGAAACTTATCAAGATCAAAAGTTGACGTTTAAAGTAGAAGCCCGACGTTCCAATAAATCCTATCCCTTAAATTCACCAGAGATAGCAAGGGAAGTTGGAGCCTATCTACTGGAGCATATGCCTACTCTTTCTGTTGATGTACATCATCCCCAAGTACGAGTGTGGATTGAATTAAGGAATTCGGTTTATATTTATTCCAAAGTGATCCCAGGTTTAGGAGGAATGCCTGTAGGTACCAATGGAAAAGCAATGCTACTACTATCAGGAGGAATAGACAGTCCTGTTGCTGGTTGGATGATTGCTAAAAGAGGGGTCAAGTTAGAAGGCGTTTATTTTCACAGTCATCCTTATACGAGTGATCGAGCCAAAGAAAAAGTCATTGAATTGGGACGAAAATTAGCAGTTTACACAGGGGAATTTACACTTCATGTCGTTCCTTTTACAACTATCCAAATGGAAATTTATGAAAAATGTCCCCATGTACAACTTACTATTATTATGAGAAGAATCATGATGAGAATTGCAGAGGAAATAGCTAAAAAACAAAAGGCTTTTGGATTAATAACGGGAGAAAGTATTGGACAAGTAGCCAGTCAAACCATTCAAAGTTTAAGTGTGACCAATGCAGTTTGTACCTTACCTGTTTTTCGTCCACTAATTGGTTTTGATAAGCAAGAGATTATTACCATTGCAGAAAAAATTGATACCTATGAGACATCCATTCTCCCTTATGAAGATTGTTGTACTATTTTTGTTGCAAAACATCCTCAAACAAAGCCTAAATTGGAAAATATTGAGCAGTCAGAAAAACTTTTAGAACAAATGGATGTAATGATAAAAGAAGCTATTGAAAAAACAGAGGTTATTCGGGTTTCATAAAAATAAAATCCACTGTTTACAGTGGATTTTATTACACGAAATGGTTAAAAAACTTATTCAACAATAAAAGATTGAATATCTGCAATTACTTGATCTGCTTCAGCATCATCATGAATATCTAATCGAATGGGTTTACTTAAGTCTAAGCTAAAAATTCCCATAATAGATTTTGCATCAATAACATATCTACCTGATACCAAATCAAAATCAGTATCATATTTACTAATGGTATTGACAAAGTTTTTAACTTTATCGATGGAACTTAAAGAAATGTTTACAGATTTCATGATATAACCCCCTTACGCATTAAATGATGTTCTTACATGTCTATAGTACCGTTTAGGGTAATTTTTGTCAATGAGTATTTTAGCCAAAAAAATCATGTGCAAATGTTAGATTATCCCTAAAGTAAAGAGAATTTTTTCTATTTATTGTTTTTTAATGTAATTTTTTATATAATCAATTTATAAAGCAAAGTTTACTTTCTTTATTCAAATACACCGATGGAGGAGGTATTAAAGGTGAAACGAAATTTATGCTTGATCTTATGTATTCTATTTTTTATTGTTGGTTGTAGTAAAAATAAGGTCAATTCGTCCACTCCTATGGTGCCAAGTACAGAATGTAGGACAGAAGTAAAAGGTTTAGTTTTAAAATATGTATTGATTGATACTGCTTATGAAATATACCAAGTAAATGCACAAAAAATAGATGTTTTTTCAGAACAGGAATATGCAAGTATAGGAAAAGATACACACGATCATTATTTATGGTTGATAGATACTTATGAACAGTTTGATGAGGAGATGAAAATAGAATTACATGCTATTTTTGAGTCGATTCACCCTTGGGCATTGATGAATCAAACTACACCATTGAAAGATCATGCAAACGTAGAGGAAATCATTGGATGTTTACATGGATCTAACCAACTAAGATTAAATAAAAAGTTAAAAAAATCAATCTCTACATTTTTTCCTTATTTTTATTATGGTTTTTTACAAGACTACCTAGAAATTAACCAAGAAACATTTGATCAATATGCAGAAGAAATTAATCAGCAATTAAATCAACATAATGCCAATATTATTGAGTTTATGGAAAAAATTTCAGGATTGAAATTTAAGACCAGATACAAACCTATTTTTTATTATACGCTACGACCTATTGGAGCCATGGGTTTTAACAATGGGAATAAAAAAATTTCTACACTTCAGAGGACGTGTAGAGATGATGCAATACTTTTTAGTACTCCCTTTCATGAATTTTCTCATGAGCTTTTTCAGCAATTTACAAAAAGTAAAGAATTTAAAAACATAGGAAAACAACTAAAACAAATTGAAACTTTTGAAGCAGATTGGATAAATGGAATGCAAGACAGCTATAGTTGGCTCGCATGGTGTGAAGAAAATTTAGTAGAAGGATTTGCAAAATATTTACGATATAAATATTATGGGACTTCTTCCATAGAAGGAATTTATACTTATGATGAAGATTTTTTCAATTATTTAAAAGATCTAAACTTTGATGCCAGTGATCAATCCCTTAAAGAAGCTAGTATTTTATTTTATACAAAGATTATTGAAGAACAGTAAAAGGATAAGAGATTAATTGAGGTGCTAGAATGAAAATAGTAAATCATGAAAATTTAAATGGACTTCAAAATAAAAAAATCATAGCTGGATTTACTCTTGGATGTAAAGTAAACCAGTATGAAACCGAAGCCATTATGGAGCTTTTTAAAAATAGAGGATATGAAATTGGTTTTTTTGAAGACTATGCCGATATTTATCTTATCAATACATGCACTGTAACAAATGTAGGAGATAAAAAATCGAGGCAAATGATTCGTAGGGTCCACAAGAAAAATCCGAATGCTACCATTATTGTTGTGGGTTGTTATGCTCAAGTTGCTCCAAAAGAAGTAGCAATGATCGAAGGAGTTGATATGGTACTAGGAACCCACCAAAGAAATCAAATTGTTGATTTATACGAAGAATATACAAAACTACAAGAACCCATTATTCAGGTGGATAACATCATGAAAGTCAGAGAATTTGAAGAAATGAGCATTTCAACTTTACAAGAAAAAACTCGAGCCTACCTAAAAATTCAAGAAGGTTGTGATCGTTTTTGCTCTTATTGTATTATTCCCTATACAAGAGGGCCTGTACGAAGTCGTTCTCCAGAAAATATCATAAAAGAAATTAAAACATTAGTAGCCAATGGATACAAAGAAATTGTATTAACAGGTATTCATGTAGGATCCTATGGAAAAGATATTAAAAATATTGATTTAAATGAATTGCTTAAAAATATTCATTCTATTCAAGAGCTAGAACGTATTCGCTTTAGTTCTATTGAGCCAACATTTGTTACGGATGCTTTTATTCAAACCATACAAAGATTGCCAAAAGTATGTCGCCATTTTCATTTATCTTTACAAAGTGGTTCGAACCGAACTTTAAAGAGAATGAATCGTAAATATACAAAAGAAATGTATCAAGAAAAAGCAGAAATACTACGTAAAGCTTTCATAGATGTGGCATTGACAACAGATGTAATTGTTGGATTCCCTGGAGAAACCAGGGAAGACTTTGAGGAAAGTTATAAGTTTGTAGAACAGATCCAATTTAGCAAAATCCATGTTTTTCCTTATTCCCCCAAAAAAGGAACACCAGCTGCTCAATACCCAGATCAACTTTCCAATAAAATCAAAGAAGAGCGAAGTAAACAAATGATTCAGTTAGGAGAAAAATTAGAAAGCCAGTTTTTAAAGAAACATTTAAATACCATTCAAAAAGTTCTTTTTGAAACGAGAGTTAGTGAAGGCAATCAATATGAAGGTCATACTTCCAACTATATGAAGGTCCAAGCTTACTCATCTCGATCCTTAGAAAATGAAACCCAGCTGGTTAGAATCATTGATCATCGAAAAGATCATCTTATTGGTGAAATACTTGACAATCAATAAAACTGTTTCATTTGCATAAACAAAAAATCTATATTATGATTATAAATAGAAATGATTTTGTAGTAGGAGAGTGAAAATCATGAATTCTTTTAACAAAACGGTTCATTTTAATGTTAAAAAAGAAGAAATGAATGAAGCACAGAATATTTTATTAAGTGTATATGAAGCTTTGGTAGAAAAAGGATATAACCCTATTAATCAAATTGTTGGCTATATTTTGTCTGGAGATCCGACATATATTACTAGCTATAACAATGCTCGAAGTAAAATTAGGAAATTAGAAAGAGATGAATTGTTAGAAGAATTGGTTAAAAGTTATTTAAAAGATCATCACCAAGATAATAAATAAATAATAAAAACTGGATCATATTATTTTAAAAGATTGTACTGAATGAATGACATGTATATAATAGAAAAGATTGTATAAACTAGAAAGGGGGAAAAGATTGAGAATATTAGGTTTAGATTTTGGAGAAAAAACCTTAGGTGTTGCCATTAGTGATCCTTTTGGTTGGACAGCACAAGGAGTGGAAACCATCCATCGTAAAGGAGAAGAGGAGATAGAGGGAACGCTAAAGCGTTTACAAGAAATTATAAATGACTATCAAGTAGAAGAAATAGTACTAGGTTTGCCAAAAAATATGAACAACACGTTGGGGCCTAGGGCTGAGAAAACTCTTTTATTTAAAGAACAATTACAAAATAAATTTTCTTTACCTGTTCATGTTTGGGATGAAAGATTAAGTACAGTAGCAGCTAATCGAAGTCTTTTAGAAGCAGATATTAGTAGAAAAAAAAGAAAAAAAGTCATTGATAAAATGGCCGCTACTTATATTTTGCAAGGTTATTTGGATCACTTATCTAATTAAGTAAAAGACATAGAATTAATAAAATATCTTGATTGAACTCACTAAATAAACTAAAAGAGGTGTATAAAATGGAACATGAAGAATTTGAAAGTATTTATTTCACAATGGAAGATACAGAAGAAGAAATAGAATTTATTATTTTAGATCATGTAACTTGGAATAAAGAAAATTATATTTTAGTCATTGAAGCAGATAAATTAGATGATGAAGAAGCCGATGCTATGATTTTAAAGGAAAAAGAAAGCGATACTGAAGATGTTGTTTATGAAATTATTGAAGATGAAAATGAAATGTACCAAGTAGCTGAAAAATTTAGAGAATTGGCAGAAGAATATGATCTTGACGTAGAATAAAATGCATTTATTAAAATGATTCTTACTATCAATTGACAAAAACCTAAGAAGCCTATATAATATCCTTAGAAAAGTAAGTTGTTAGATTTACAAATGATAAAGTAATTGATTTTATCAAAGGAATTCTAACGGATTGGGGGCTTCTATGAATATTAATAACACATTTAAAGACATGCTAAAAGAAAAAGGATACAAACTTACTACACAGCGTCGGGCAGTCTTAGATGTACTTCAAAATCATATAGGAGATCATTTAACAACAGAAGAAATTTATCAATATGTTAAGCTCCAATGTCCAGAAATTGGGCTTGCCACAGTTTATCGAACAGTACAATTATTAGAAGAGTTAAAGATTATTGATCGGCTTACTTTTGATGATGGTTGTAATCGATATGAATTAGGAACTTTTGGAGAAGATCATCATCATCATCATTTGATTTGCGATTTTTGCGGACAAATTTTTGAAGTGGAAGAAGATTTAATGGATGCAATAGAGATACAGGTGGAAAAAAAGTATAAGTTTCAAGTTACAAATCATAAAGTGAAATTTTACGGAATTTGTCATCAGTGTCATGCGAAAAAACATCCTACTTCTTAGGATGTTTTTTTATGTCCAATTAAAGATTGACTTCATATTGAAATAGCATCATTTAAATGGTATAATCTTACATATTACCATTGAGGTCTTGTTCGAGATTTAAAGTGATAGTCCCTTCCACTGTTGTTATCCCAATATCCTAATCCATTATGGAAGGCCATATGAAGGACTTGATTTTCAACAAGAGGAAGTGTAATTTCCATGTCTTGATCTTGAGAAGAAATTAAGGGAATATCTTGAATATCATTCCATACATTACTATCATTTCCATATCCGATTCGAGCATAAATTTCAGATTCGCCAGACTGTGTGAGAAGTCCCTTATATTTCACAGTTAACTGATTACCAATAGGAGTATTGCAAGGAGAAAATGCAACCCCGTTTTGAATATAACCCTTTTTGTTTTCTTGAAAGAGAGAAGATAGAGAATCCATTTGCCAATCTCCTTTCCAATATTTTAAAAAAATTTGGATAAAATAAAGATATATTTATTATTAGAGAAATAATTATAAATATACATGGTATCCTTTTCTGCAAAAGGATATAGAAATCCATAACGGAATGAAAGTAACTTCACTTAAATAAAATAAAAACTAGAAAAAACTTTTCAATGTCTGTAGAGGAAAAAACAGACATTTTTAAAAGTATAGAGGATGGTTTATGTTAAATAATCAAAAGGAAAGAAAGATAAGAAAGAAAAATAACGGAGGTGTCATTTTGGCAGCAAAGAAAGGAAAACTGAAAATCATTCCACTAGGAGGCTTGGATCAGATTGGCAAAAATATTACAGCCTTTGAATACAACAATGATATTGTTGTTGTTGATTGTGGAATAGCCTTCCCAGAGGATGACATGTTAGGAGTGGATTTAGTCATTCCTGATGTTACGTATCTTAAGCGAAACCAAGATCGAGTAAAGGGAATTGTTTTGACACATGGACATGAAGACCATATTGGAGCTTTGCCTTATGTTCTTCGAGAATTAAATGTACCCATTTATGGTACTCGCTTGACGATCGGATTAGTTGAAAATAAGTTAAAAGAACATAATATGCTTAATACTGTATCTAGAAATTGTATTGTACCCGGTCAAATGATCCAATTAGGTGTTTTTAAAGTAGAATTTATTCGAACTAACCACAGTATTGCAGATGCTGTTGCTTTAGCTATCCATACTCCTGTAGGAGTTGTAATTCATTCTGGAGACTTTAAAATTGATTATACACCGATTTACGGAGACATGATCGATTTGCAAAGATTTGCTGAATTAGGCAAAAAAGGAGTATTAGCTTTTCTTTGTGATAGCACCAATGCAGAAAGAAAAGGATATACTATGTCAGAAAGAACAGTAGGAAAAGTATTTGAAGATGTTTTTTCTCAATCGATAAATCAACGTATTATGGTAGCAACTTTTGCTTCGAATGTAGATCGATTGCAACAAATTTTTGATGCCGCTTATAAATACAAAAGAAAAGTAGCTGTAGTTGGTAGAAGTATGGTAAATGTAGTAAAAACAGCTACTGAATTAGGGTATCTTATGATTCCTAATCGTACTTTAATTGAATTAGCAGAAATTAATCGCTATTCGGATGATCAGTTGGTGATTATTACAACTGGAAGCCAGGGGGAGCCTATGGCTGCATTATCTAGGATGGCTTCTTCAGAGCATCGGCAAGTAGATATTAGACCAGGAGATAAGATTATTTTGAGCTCCACTCCCATACCTGGGAATGAAAAAACAGTATCTCGAGTGATTAATGAACTGTTTAGAAAAGGGGCTGAAGTTATTTTTGAAGATACTCATGTATCTGGACATGCTTGTCAAGAAGAATTAAAAATCCTTCATAGTTTAATTAAACCTAAGTTTTTTATTCCTGTTCATGGAGAATATCGGCATTTAAAGAAACACGCTGAATTGGCTCAGCAACTGGGCATGGATTCAAAAAATATTTTTCTCTTATCTGTGGGAAATATTTTAGAACTTAGTAAGGATGAAGGAAAAGTTACAGGCAATGTACCAGCTGGTCAAGTATTAGTTGATGGTTTAGGAGTAGGCGATGTAGGCAATATTGTTCTTCGTGATCGTAAACATTTATCACAAGATGGTTTATTGGTTGTTGTTGTTACTCTTCAAAGACAGTCAAATATTGTATTATCTGGGCCTGATATTATTTCACGAGGTTTTGTATATGTACGTGAAGCTGAAAATTTAATGGAAAATGCAAAAAAAGTTGTACAAGAAGCTTTAGAAAAATGTCAAGACAGTAATATTACAGAGTGGGCTTCTATTAAGAATATTATCAAAGAAGCATTACGAGAGTTTTTATGGCAAAAAACAAAAAGAAGTCCTATGATTTTACCTATTATTATGGAAGTATAAAGGAATTAAAATACACACGCCAAAGTTGGTGTGTGTATTTTTTGTGAACCTGCAATAAAACAATTGAAGTATGGCATAAAAATGGGTATAATACCAATAGGACCGTGGATACATCTTCATAGAAAGGAAGAAGGGATCTAAAGCAATGAATAAAAAACAAATCTCATTCCTTAGTAAAGGAGTAATAAAATTAGGATTTTGGTTCGCAAGCTTAGTTTTAATATATGTTATTGGAAAAAAAGCCTTTTTATATACGTATAACATCACCAGGCAACCAGCTGCAGAAAATCGAATTGCTAAAGAAGTAGAGGTTCAGATTCCTAAGGGATCAACCACCAAAGAGATTGCTGATCTTTTACAAGAAAAAGGATTAATTACAAATAGTTTATGGTTCCGAATAGAGAGCCGCATGAACAATTATGATAGTCATTTCAGATACGGAACTTTTACTCTTAACACCACCATGGATCAAGAAGAAATCATGAAAATCTTACAAACAGGTGGAGAACAAGAAAAGGGGATTAAACTTACGATTCCAGAGGGATTTACAACCCAAGATATAGCCAAAAGAGTAGAAAGTTTAGGATTAGCAAAAGCAAGTGATTTTTTAGAATCCATTACGGATGCAGAGGAATATGGATATGATTTTATTTATCAAATTCCTAAACGTAATCATCGTTTAGAAGGATATCTCTTTCCTGCTACTTACGAAATTCGAGAAGGAGCTACTCCAAAAGAAATTGTTAGTAAAATGTTAAAGAAATTTGAACAAGTGTATACTTCTGAATATCAACAAAGGGCTGAAGAATTAGGGTATACTATGGATCAGATTATTACGATTGCTTCTATCATTGAAAAAGAAGCACGACTAGATGAAGAAAGAGCGAAAATGGCAGGTGTTATTTATAATCGGTTAAATCAAAATATGAAATTGCAAATGTGTTCTACTGTAATGTTTGTTCTTGGAAAACCAAAGGCACGGTTGTTATATAAAGACTTAGAGATTGAATCACCTTACAATACCTATCTATATGAAGATTTGCCGCCCGGTCCCATTGCCAATCCAGGAGAAGCATCGATTCGAGCAGCTTTATATCCAGAAGAGCACGACTATTTATATTTTGTAGTTGAAAATGAAGAAACGGGACAGCATCATTTTTCAAAAACAGGGGAAGAACACGAACGTGCCAAACAGAAGTATAATCAAAAATTTTAAAGACTAAAGAGAGATCTTTAGTCTTTTGATTGTTTTTTCCATTAATGTAGTATTGAATTATTAAGGAGTCGATAAAATGAGTGAGATTACTCAAGATTATATTGTTGATTTTCTTTCAACGATTCAACCTTCCTCTAATTCATTCATTACCGCTTTAGAGAAAGAAGCCCATCGGAAAGAAATTCCTATTATATCCTTTGAGGTAAAGGCATTACTAGAAGTTTTGCTCTCCCTTCACAAACCAACAAAGATTTTAGAAATCGGAACGGCCATAGGATATTCATCAATTTTAATGAGCCAGTATCTTCCACAGGATGGAAAGATCATTACCATTGATCGATATCCTTATATGATCCAACAAGCAAAAGAGAACATTTTCAAGGCCCGATTAGATTCTAAAATCACTTTACTAGAAGGGGATGCAGAGGAAATCTTGCCTACCTTAGAGCCATATTTTGATATGATTTTTTTAGATGCAGCAAAAGGACAGTATCATGCTTTTCTTCCTTATTGCTTGCGTTTATTACGCCCAGGAGGATTATTGATCGCTGATAATGTGTTGCATAAAGGAATGATTGCAAAATCCAGATATAATATTCCACGTAGACAACGAACCATTCATAAACGGTTACGAAGTTTTCTATGGGATATTCACCATCATCCCATACTTCAAACCAGTGTTTTACCTATCGGTGATGGTGTAGCGCTTTGCTATAAAAAAACAGAAGAGGAGACAAAAAATGAAAAACTATAAAAAACCTGAATTACTAGCTCCAGCAGGTGGTTTAGAAACATTAAAAATAGCTGTTTTATATGGGGCAGATGCAGTTTACTTAGGAGGATTTCAATATGGCTTACGAGCTAATGCAAAAAACTTTACTCAAGAACAAATGAGAGAAGGAATTCAATTTGCTCATGCTCATGGTGTAAAAGTATATATTACCGGTAATATTATTCCTCATAATATTCATTTAAAAGGAATGGCTGAATATTTTAAAGCCATTCGAGATGCAGGGGCAGATGGCCTTATTGTAGCAGATCCTGGTGTTTTTATGATTGCTAAAGAAACGGTGCCTGACCTTCCTTTGCATATAAGTACCCAAGCTAACAATACCAACTATCAAAGTGCCCGCTTTTGGTATGAGCAGGGAGCAGAACGGATTGTTGTGGCCAGAGAGCTTTCAT
>JAAYNZ010000158.1 GCA_012520595.1 Candidatus Epulonipiscium sp.
CTATCCCTTTTTTCAAAAGTATTTTATTAAGGGAGTTATGCTAGGATCTTTAAAGGAATAATACCTTCCTTTGTCTATCGTTAGGAGAAGGGGCAAAGGGGTGTTATATAAATAACTTATATTAAAGGAGGAAAAGAAAAGTGAACAAAAAGAAAAGAATGGCCATTTTCACTCTTATTACCGTATTATTATTGAGTACATTTTTAACGGCTTGTGGAGGTAAAAAGACAGAAGGTACTTC
Organism: Candidatus Epulonipiscium sp.; assembly: GCA_012520595.1. Classification (GTDB taxonomy): domain Bacteria; phylum Bacillota; class Clostridia; order Lachnospirales; family JAAYNZ01; genus JAAYNZ01. Next base: position 242 of record JAAYNZ010000158.1, read on the forward strand.
TGGTAAGGAGGATACCAATAATACATCTTCTAACACATCTTCCGAGCAAGGAAAAGAAACAACAGCTAAAAGAAAACTTCATTTATTAGGCCCTAATACAAGTAATAAGTATATTAAATTTGAAGAAAAAGAAAAATACGAAGTTTGGGGTCACATTCAAAAGTTTCTAGATGAGGCTAATTTAGATCTAGAATATGAATTAGTGCCTGCAGAACAATATGAAGTTGTTGTAAAAACAAGAATGGCATCTGGAACAGATTTGCCTGATATTGTAAATATTACTCAATTAGATAATACAACGGTACTAAATTTAGCAAAGCAAGGCATTATTCAGGATTTAAATCCATTGATTGCGGAACATACCAATGGAAATATCAAACATATGTATGATGAAATGTTTCCTTATGCAAAAGCATTAACTACTTCAGCAGATGGAAAAATGTATTGGTTTAGTAATTTACATCAAAAGACCTATAAGAAAACCCAACCTGCTCCTGTAGCCATTACTATGTTAATTCGAAAAGACTGGTTAGAAAAGTTAAATATACCAGAGCCTACAACAGCAGAAGAATATTTAGAGGCACTTCGAGAAATGCGTAAACAAGATGCCAATGGAAATGGACAAGAAGATGAAATATTGGTATATGCTCCTAGTGGTTTTGGAGGACCTATTGCTCAATGGTTTAGTTTAGGAACGGATATTACTGCTGTAGATGTAGAAAATAAAAAAGTAGTTTCTCCTTGGTATCAACCAGGTGTAAAAGAATACTTTAAGTACCTTCAACGTTTAGTTGAAGAAGGAATTTTAGATACAAGTTTAATTGGTGGTTCTTATGAACAACAGCAACAAAAAGTTACAGAAAATAAAGTTGCTTCTATTCCAGAATATAACCTAGCCGATTATCTTGAGTCTACCGTTCAAGGTGGCGCAGAGTTCCTTCCTCTCATGCCTCTAAAAGCAGTAGAAGGAATTGAACCAGCTGCTGTACTAGAACCACCCTTTTTAGTTTGGCAAAAATATGCTATTACAAAAAATTGTAAAGATCCAGCAGCAGCCATTTCTTTCTTTGATATTATCTATTCAGAAGAATATGCAGATTTAAGTTTCTGGGGGATTGAAGGTTTAACTTATAAGTTAAATGAAGAAGGAGCTAAAGTATTCTTACAAAATGGTACTGATGAAGAAAAAGCCAAAACAGGCCAAGTACGTGGAAATGAAATTTATGGTGACACAGTATTCCCAAGGGTTCAACTTGCCAATTTAGAGTATGAATTGGATCCCAATCGAGTACCAGCTCATAAAGTAGAACATCAATTAAAAATTATTGATTATAAACCCTATTTTGTGAATATGAATAATAATTATTTAGCCATTCCTAATGATGAGCAACTTGAGCGTAAAACAAAAATTTTAAATGATTTAAATACGTATTCTGCTGAGTTAGCTACAAAATTAGCATTAGGACAAAAATCCTTAGATAACTGGGATGAATATATCGCTGAATTGAAAAAATTGGGCCTTGATGAATTAATTAAAATTGACCAAGAGCTTTTAGATCGGTATAATGAGTTAAGTGGGAATTAATCCATAAAAAAGCCCTCATACATGTAAAAGACAGAAGTACTCTTCTGTCTTTTACACATTCCTTGTGAAATAGGCCTAGATGGGAGCTGTACATGATGAAAGAATTATTAAAAAATCGTACATTCCGAAAAACTTTTTTATCGTATACCCTAATATTAGGAATTCCTATTATTATTTTTAGTATTTTGTTTATGTATACTATGATTCAAGAAGAACAAAAAAAGATTTATGAAAGCTATACTATGGACGCTAATCGGATTCGGCGAACAGTGGATGATAAGATCATGGAATTAAAGGATATAGGAGATCGATTATCTAATAAAACTTGGGTACGAAAAAGCTTGATTAATACAGATATTTATAAAGAAGAGTTTGATCTTTTTAAAAAACAAGAAATGAAACAGGAACTACAGCATGCCATTGGAGAATCGGGAATTCTTTCTTTTGGAGTGATTATTTATCCAGAACAAAAAAAGCTGTTATCCCCTTGGGGAGAATATACAACAGAAGAGTTTTTTTCTACTGTTAGTATTTTTGATCCTTCAATTAAGGAACTGGTTGATCAATCCACAAAAGAATATCATATTTTAAATATTTTATCACCAACAACTATTTCACTTTGGGGGAATAAAAGACAAGTCATTCCTGTTATACAAAGTTTAGAAATAGCGAACCAACCACGAGCAGTCCTTCTTTTGTTTATAGATCCTTTTTATTTATCTTCTTTTATTCATAGAATGGCTGGTTCTAGTCTTAGTTATTTCAAAATTGTCGATGAAGTAGAAACAAATATTTACACACAAAATAATTCTGTAAAAGAAAGTCAAGATTTCGAAAAACTTCTTGCCTTTAATTTGGATTCAGAAGTGTGTCAGTGGCAGTATTTTATTTATTATCCTAATACCATCTTGACCCTTCATTTCCCTAAAATAGTTTCTACCTTAGTATCTATTCTATTATCCATGTTTGCAGGAATTATTGTAGCCTTTTTATTTGCTAAAGTTAGTTATAAACCTTTAGATGCTTTGCTTAAAAAAATTACTAACACTCTGCAATATAAACCGGTTGAAAAACAAAAAGAATCTTTATGGGAATATCGATGGATTGAAGAGTTTTTTGATCATCTGGTTATTAAAAATCAAAATTTACAAGAGGCTATGGATGGTTATAAAAAAGCAGCAAAAAGTAATATGTTGTTACGGCTTTTAAAAGGATATTTCCAAGGAGATGGTTTAACACAGCGATTGCAAGAATTAGATATTTTGTATACAGATGAAATGTATTATTCTATTTTACTGATTCATTTTTCTTTTCTGGAAGAAAAACAAGAGAGATCTTTGGATGAAAGAAAAAGAGAATTTATGATCCTTATGATTTTAGAGCAAGTGATGTCTCAACCCCACATTCAATACCAATTGGTTGAGGTTACAACAACAGATATGATTTTTATTCTTTCTTCCAATCAATCCTTTGATGAAGAGGGAACTTTTCCTATAAAAGATATAAAAGACCAATTGGAAAAGCACATGGGAGTGATACCGGATATTATACAAGGACCTGTTGAAAAGGGACTTTTAGGAATTAGTAAGTCTTATTATGGAGCTAATGAGGAATTACAATACATTCTTTTTCATAAGAAAAACATGGTATATACACAAGAAACATATCATAGTGATTTTTATTATTATCCCACAGATTGGGAAGTTCAATTAATTAATAATTTAAAAACTGGAAACATTGACACACTTACTAGGATTTTAGATGAAATTAAACAGGAAAATGAGAAGAGAAATTTATCTCACGAAGGAATGACCAATTTATTAACGATTATTATGGAAACCATTTTGCGAGTAATTAAAGAGTTAAAAATTGATGGAAGAATTTATATTAAGCAATTTACAAGTAAGATTGAAATTGGTAATATTGAAGAATTATGGGCCTATATTTACGAGGTAGGCAGTTTGATCTGTGAACGGGTTCAATATTCCAATGCTCCATCTACAGTTGAAGTAGGAAATCAAATATTACTTTATATAAATAATCATTATGCCAGTCCTGAAATGTCTTTAAAAAAATTATCTGAAGTTTTTAATATGTCTGTATCGAAGGTTTCAAAGTTATTTAAAGAAGTAACAGGTATTAATTTTTATGATTATATCTGTCGCCTTCGTATTGAAAAGGCGAAGGAATTATTACGGGAAGAGTCCTTTGAATTATCCACCATTGCTCAACAAGTTGGATATGAACATGTTTATTCATTTCGTAGAGCTTTTACAAGATATGAGGGGATTAAGCCTGATGAATATGCCCTTCAATTTAGTTCTAATTTGAATACAAAATAAAAAGCATGAGAGAATTAATTCTCTCATGCTTTTTAGCATATTTAGGCTGTCTTTTTTTATATACTATAGATAGAGAAAGACACATTACGACTTGCTTTTTATTCTGTTTTATGAATGATAAAAGAGATAGATAAGGGGGATTTGCATGGGGGAGATTGATTTTAAGAAGGTCATTTTAGAAGATAGAAAAAAAAGAAAAGAAAAAAAAAGATTTAAAGGAACCTTTTTAGAGTATTTGGAAATTGTGAAACAATGTCCAGAAGTAGCCATGCTAGCTCACGAAAGGATGTATCGCCAACTCCTAAAAGAAGAGTATTCTTTTAAAAAGTATCGGGTTTTTGAAGAGCGTTTTTTTGGTATTGATTCAGTAATACAAAAGATTGTTCGTTATTTTCGTTCTGCAGCTCTACAAGGAGAAGAAGCAAGGCAAGTTTTGTATTTGGTGGGGCCTGTAGGTTCTGGTAAATCTTCTATTATCGATACATTAAAATCTTTATTAGAAGAGAGTCCGCCAATTTATGCTTTAGCCGATTGTCCTTTACGGGAAGAGCCTCTTCATCTGATTCCCTATCATCTTAGACCATTTTTTCAAAAGGAATTAGGAGTTTGGATTGAAGGAGATCTTTGTCCTATTTGTCGTTATCGCTTACAGGAAGAATGGAATGAGCAATATGAACTTTTTCCTATTGAAGAAGTATCTTTTTCTCTGCAAGAACGAAAGGGAATCGGCGTAGTACCACCTGTTGATTCCAATAACCAAGATACTTCAGTCTTAATTGGAAGTATTGATATTTCCAAAATGGATCAGTTTCCAGAGGATGATCCAAGAGTATTTTCTTTTAATGGTGCTTTTCATGCAGGTAATCGGGGAATGGTTGAATTTATTGAGATTTTTAAAAATGATGTAGAATATTTGCATGGAATTATTACTGCTACACAAGAAAAACAAGTTCCTTCTCCTAGTAGAGGGCCTATGCTTTATTTTGATGGAATTATCGTAGCTCACTCCAATGAAGCAGAGTGGAAACGATTCAAAGGAGACTATACTAACGAAGCCATTTTGGATCGAATTGTAAAAATAGAAGTTCCTTACTGTTTAGAGTTAAAAGAAGAAGTGAAAATATATGAGAAAATGCTGAAGAAATCTAGATTTCAAACACATATTGGGCCTCACACATTAGAAATGGCGTCCATGTTTGCCATTTTAACTCGTTTACAAACCTCTACCAAAGTAGATTTATTAACAAAAATAAAAGTTTACAATGGGGAAACTGTATTTGATCCAAGTACCAATCAAAAAATTGATATGGAAGTATTAAAAGAAGAAAAAAGAAAAGAGGGGATGAGTGGAGTTTCTACTCGATTTATTATAAAAGCCCTAAATAATGCCTTAGCAGATGCACAATACCATTGTATTCATCCTTTTAGCATTATGGAAAGCATTAAAAATAGCATTATGGAGTTAGATGAAGGAGAAGAAATCAAGCAAAAGTATATGGATTTTATTGAAATTTTATTAAAAAAAGAATATCATCGAATTCTTCAAGAAGAGATGATACGATTTTTTATGATTAGTTATGAGGAGCAAGTCGAGGAACTTTTCCATCATTATTTAGATGAAGCAGAAGCTTATTTAATAGAAATCGAAAATCAAGAGAAGAAATATGAAGAGTCATTTTTACAATCAGTGGAAGAGCAAATTGGGATCATAGGTTCTTCAGCAAAAGGTTTTCGAAAAGATGTAGTGTCATATGTATATGATGCTATGAAAGAGGGAAAAAGGATTGATTATACTTCTTATGAACCACTCCAAAAAGCCATTGAAAAAAAGATGTTTTATATTGCAAAAGAGTTTATCCGATGTAGTACAAGAACGGGGATTCGAAATGAGAAACACTTAGAAAAGTATCAGCAAACGGTAGAGGTTATGAAAAAAAATGGATATTGCCAACATTGTTGTGATGTAATATTAGATTATGTAGGGAATGAGCTCTGGAAAGAGTAATATAGGAGTGAGAGTGTGGCTGTATTTCGTGATTTTAGGATCTACCCCCGAAATCCTCTTTTGAAAGATCAAAAACGACATCAAAGTTTAATTGAAAAAACCATTAAAAATAATATACCATCTTTAATGGACCGTGAAAGTATTTTGACGCCAACAGAAGGTCGAAGGGTAAAACTTGTTATTCAAGAATTAAAAGAATATCAATTTATTTATCGGGGAGCTGAATCCCAAATAGGTATGGCAAGAGAAGAAGGGAATAAGGGTACCTTCCATCAAGATTTATCAGAAGGAGGGAATCGAGAAGGAGAAGATATCTATGAAATGGAGGTTAATGTAGGAGAGGTTCTTGATTCTTTACTTAAAGATCTTAGTCTTCCCAATTTAGAGGAAAAGCCATATTTTACAGTACCTATTCAAAGTCAAAATAAAAAGAAAAAAATTCGAACAAAAGGGGCTTTTTCTAGATTATCAAAAAAACATACTGCCATAGAAAGAATCAAAAGAAAGCAAAAAAAAGAAAAAGACAACGTAAGAATTCCTTTTTATGAAACAGATTTGCGTTATTTTTACAAAAAACCTAATCGTTGTTATAAATCCAATGGGGTTGTTTTTTGTATTATGGATACTTCAGGATCCATGGGTGAACAGAAAAAATATTTAGCAAAAGGTTTTTATTTTTTGTTGTATCAATTTTTAAAAAAGAATTATGAACAAGTAGAGATTGTATTTATTTCTCACACAACAAAAGCAAAAGAAGTATCTGAAAAAGAATTTTTTTATCGGGGAGAATCAGGAGGAACCTATATGAGTAGTGGATATACCAAGGCATTAGAAATTATTCACCAGAGATATCCTAAAAGGGATTGGAATATTTATGCTTTTCACTGTAGTGATGGAGACAATTGGGGAGAGGATAATGAACAAGCGGTTCAGAAAGTAAGAGAATTATGTAGAGTATGCCATTTAGTAGGATATGGAGAAATTAAAACAGGGAACTATAATAGTAGTATTATGAAGTTATACCAAAAACATCTTCAAGAACCTAATTTTACGATGGTTCAAATTTCGGATATAAAAGAAATTTGGAATGCTTTTATTACTTTTCTTCAAGAAGAAAAGGATGATTCTCAATGAATACGTATACCTTATTGGATTTAGAGTATTGGAGTAAAGAAATAGAAACAATGATAATTAAAGAAGGGCTTGATTGTTATTTACAAGAGTTTGAATTGGTTACGTTAGAAGATATGATGTGTATACAGGCTTATATGGGACTACCCACCCATTATTCCCATTGGAGTTTTGGGAAAGCATATATGAGGCTAAAAAATTTTTATGAACAGGGATTACAAGGGGTTCCTTATGAAATTGTCATTCATTCAGATCCATGTATTGCTTATTTATTGAAGAACAATTCTTTGGTTTTGCAGATCTTAACCATGGCCCATGTATATGGACATAATGATTTTTTTAAAAATAATCGTTTATATCAAGATATACAACCGAAAAGAAGCATTGAAATGTTTCATACCTATAGACAAAGGTTAGAAGAGTATCGAGAGCATCCTTTTGTTGGAGACCAAAGAGTTGAAAGCCTTTTAGACAGAGCTCATTCCATTCGATGGCAGTGTCATGAAGAAAGTTTACTACAATTTTTTATAGATCATGGAAATTTAGAAGAATGGGAAAAAGAAGTTTTATATATTATAAAAGAAGAAACTAGGTATTTTAAACCTCAAATTGAGACAAAGATCATCAATGAAGGTTGGGCAACATGGTGGCATTATCGAATATGCAATCAATTATTGTTTCAAAGGGAAGATCTATATTTAGAATTTTTAGTGCATCACAATCAAATTACGGCACCACGTTGGTATGAAGTAAATCCGTATGCATTGGGTTTTTATCTTTTTGAGAAACTTTTTCAGCAATATGGAACAATAGAAAAGTTATTTGAAATTCGGCGAATGGAACGGGATGTATCTTTTATTCGAAAGTACTTAACAGAAGAAAGATGCCAAGAACTAAATTTATTTTTATATGAAAAAAACAAAAAAAAATATCCGCCATTTAAAAAACAGGAGGAAAGAAATATAGCAAAAGTGAAGGAGCAATTACTGTTATCGATAGGAATGGAGGGTATTCCATGTATACAGCCATTGGATTGGGATATAAAAAAACGTGTTTTATATTTAAAACACGAATATGATGGAAGAGAATTAGATTTCATGTATGCATCAGAAACTTTAAAGTACATAGCAGGATTATGGAAAGGAAAAGTTATTTTAAGAACGTATATGGATGAGAAAAAGCAACAACTTATTTGTGAACCGGATAAAAAAATATTTGTTCAGAACAAATAAAAATGGTCAATGAGGGACTCGAACCCCCGACTTCCTCCACGTCAAGGAGACACTCTACCAGCTGAGTTAATTGACCAATGCATTCCTATTATACTATATGGTTTTTAAATATGCAACAATTTTTTGCCAAAAAAGAAAAGGGACTAAGCTATACAAACAGCGGTCACAGGAATGCTTTGTAATTCAAAGACAAAATTAGATAATAATGCAGAAGAGTGTAAAATAGATTGTTCTAAATCAATGGGCATGATTTCTTCCCATGTAAGGTTTTTGATTCTTTCTAAATAATTGTGGTTCATTTGTTCAATGTATTCTGCAACGGATAAATTGGATTGTTGAATCCATTGAATTTTGTTTTCAACCCAATCATTCATTTTAGAGGATAGATCAGTTTTGAATGTATAATCATTTAATAAATACTCATATTGGATATGCTTTTTCATGTCAACGGTATAAAGATTATGAGAAAGACAGAAAGCATCAGAAATATAATGACTAAGAAGACCTAAAATAAAAGAAATTCGATTTATTTTTTTATCGGAATAAACAATTCGACGATATTCTCTATCAAAATGTTCTCCTACTAACTTAGGAGAATGGATTTGTATTCGACGTAAAGGTTGTATATCAGGCATGCAGGCTCCAAGTCGTAATAATTTTTTATTAAAAGAAACACCTACATGTTGTTCAATTATTTTTGAAGATTCTTCTGCAATAAACATATGGTTTTCTAATCTCAAAGAAACACCTACTTTCTTTACTTATTAAAAATTATTTAACACATAAAGTGTATCAAATTAAACTATCTTTACTATTATACACTTTTTCATTCAAAAATGCACTAGGATATTTAACTAAATTTTTATGAAGATTCATAGAAGTATTCATGAGGCTTGAGAATAAAAGTCGTCTATTCACTGATAATATGTATTTGCTCTATAAGTGTAGAATGTGTATATCTATAGAATAGTATAAAATAGATCTCCTAAAAATAGGAGATCTATTTTATATCATATCATATAATGTTATTTAGTCATATCGGTTTTATTTTTCTTTCCACTTTTTTTATTATTTTTTACTTGAGTGTCTTCATTCATGAATTCTTCGCTAAATTCCTGTCCCATTGTATCATTCATAGGAGTATTCATAGAACGTTTCTTTTGGTCAGATTTATTTTGCTTTGCCATCTTCTTTCTCCTTTCTGATTTGGAAAATTTATTTTTATTTTCTTTAAAGAGTGTACACCCTTAGTATGTAAAGAAAAAATTTTTTTATTCCTAAAATTGCGTATAAAATTCGATAAATCTAATGGCCTTTTAGCAAGCTTTATGGTATAATAAATACGTTTACTATATTTTATGGCATAATTTTACTATTATTGACAGAAAGAAGTGTACACCATGTTTTTTTCTTCCATTAAAGAAAAGTTGAATCATCAATTTTACCACAAGCTTGATCAAAATCCTATTCGAAAAGATGTATTACAAATTGCGTGGCCTGTACTTTTAGAATTAGTATTGAGTTCTTTGTTTGGGATGATTGATATGATGATGCTAGGTAGAATTTCAGATGCCCAAGAAGCAGCTGCTTCTGTAGCAGCCATAGGAATCACAAATCAGCCACTTTTCATCGGATTATCTTTAGTTCAAGCATTGAATATTGGTGCTACAGCCATGGTAGGTAGATATTTAGGTACCCATGAATATGATAAGATGGAAAGCACAGTAAAGCATGTTTTGTTATTAAATGTTTTATTTGTAGGAATTCCTTGGTCCATTATTACTATTTTTTTCGCAGAACCAATCATGAAATTTATGGGAGCGGAATGGGACGCATTGCACTATGGCATACCGTATTTTAAAATTATTATGTTTGGTTTTATATTTCAATCCATTAGTTTTGCTCTGTCGGCTGCTTTGCGAGGAGTAGGAGAAACAAAAGTACCTATGAAAGTAAATATAACTGTTAATTTTTTTAACGTAGTAGGGAATGCGATTTTGATTTATGGACTTTTTGGATTACCTAAATTAGGGGTAGTAGGAGCTGCTATTTCTACAGTGGGAGCTCATGCTTTGTCAGCCATTGCTTTATGTTTTTATGTGATGAAAGGAAAGAGTGTGATACCTTTTCAGCTTAAAAAGTCTTTTCGCTTTAATCGCTTGATTTTATTTAATTTTGTAAAAATAGGTATTCCCGCTTCTTTAGAACAGTTAGTATTACGGGTAGGTCTTATTATTTTCGCAAAGATTGTTGCTAGTTTAGGAACTGTTATCTTTGCTGCCCATCAAATTGGACTTAATATTCTTGGCCTATCCTTTCAACCAGGAAGTGCCTTTGGTATTTCTGCTTCTGCCTTACTCAGTCGAAGTTTAGGAGAAGGAGACCCAGAGAGAGCAGAAGCTTATGCCAAGGAAACGAGACGCATTGGTTCTAGAATTTCAACAGCAATGGCCATTATCTTTTTTTTATTTAGTGAGCAATTGGTTGGTTTATATACCCCTGATCCAGAAATTATAAAAAATGCTTCTACAGTTTTGAAGATCATTGCCTTTGTTCAACCCTTTCAATCATCTCAATTAATCTTAGCTGGAGGATTAAGAGGGGCCGGGGATACAGTGTGGCCTTTATTGGCGACATTATTAAGTCTTTTATGCATTCGTACAAGTTTAGCTTATCTTTTTGTAAAGGTTTTACATTATGGACTTATAGGAGCATGGGTAGCTATTTTTATGGATCAATTGGTACGTTGGTTAGTAATATACCTTCGCTTTTTATCTGGTCATTGGAAGCATATAGCGATTCGCTAATATGCAAGAAAGTTTGTTTTGTCAGGAGGGAGATTGTATTGTCACCTTATTTGGTACGACGTATTCTGCTTGAAGAAGCAGTACCAGGAATGAAAGTTGCACAGGATATTTTAACGGATACAGGTCTTATCCTAATATCTCAAAATACGATTTTAAAAGAAAACCATATTGATCGATTAAAGTTATACCGAACTCCTTTTATATCCATTTATGATTCCGTAAGTGTTCAATATGAAAGGAGAGAATGGATCGATTCTACTCCTATAAAATCAGTACAAAATATAGAACTTTTTAAAAAATTTCGTTCTGTTTATGAAAATAAACAAAAAGAAGTTGAAAATAAACTCTTTGATATTAGTGAAGGAGAGAAGACAAATGGAGACGAGCTTTTTTCTATTAGCCAAGATATTTATTCTCTGATTCATTCTAAGAGTGAACTTTTTTCTTTTCTTCATCACATGCGTTCTAATAATGATTTTACATATAACCATAGTGTTAATGTATCCTTAATTTGTAATTTGTTTGGACAATGGCTTGGACTTGAGGAAGAATCATTAAAAAATTTAACCATTGCAGGTTTATTACACGACATTGGGAAGATGAAAGTAGATCCACAGATTTTAAATAAACCTAGCAAACTAACTTCTGAAGAATTTGAAGAAATAAAAAAACACTCCATTTATGGCTTTGAAATATTGCAAAAACAAGCTATGCCAGATGAAGTCAAAATAGCCGTATTGCAGCATCATGAAAGGTTTGATGGTAGTGGTTATCCTGCAGGAGCTAGTAATGAAGAAATTCATATATTTGCTAAAATTATTGCTATTGCAGATGTATATGATGCTATGACATCAAAACGACCTTATCGGGACAAATTTTCTCCTTTTAAGGTAATTCAAACATTAGAAAAAGAAGGGTATGGAAAGTTAGATACAAAATTTTTAATGTTATTTTTACAAAATATAGCCTATTATTATTTAGGTAGTTGGGTTCAACTTTCTACAGGGGAACAAGGAGAAATTGTTTTTATTCATCCGAATCATCTTTCAACACCCATTGTAAGAGTAGATCAGGTGCTACGAGATCTCAAAAATGAGAAAGAGATTGAAATTGAAGCGATTATTTAATAAAATAGAAAAAAAGACTTGCATTTTTTAAAAAAACCATTATAATAGTAGGAGGTAAGGGGATGTAACTCAGCGGGAGAGTGCCACACTGGCAGTGTGGAAGTCGAGGGTTCAAATCCCTTCATCTCCATTAACTAAACCACTCGTTAAAATGCGAGTGGTTTTTTTAAGTGTATGAAGGAGAGAGGATAAATAATTATGTTAGAATCGTATGTAATGTTGCCTATCATCATGTGTATTCTTTCCTTATTGATTGCTTTTCCCATTGGTAAGGCTTTCAAAGCCAGTCTGACATTAGGAATTGGTTTTATTGGAATATTCATTATATTCAACCACTTCATTAGTTATATTGGTCCAGCCCTAGAAAAAATAATTCAGCGAACGGGATTGTCTCAAAATGTGCTGGATATAGGATGGCCGCCTTTAGCAGCTACGGCGTGGTCATTTAAATTTGCAACTATCTTAGTAGTATTGCTATTATTAACAAATGGAGTTATGTTAGTGTTTAAATGGACACAAACAGTGAATATTGACATATGGAATTACTGGCATTTTATTTTTACATCTCAGATGGTATATGAAATAAAAGGTAACTTATTTTTGGCTTTAGTAGCTGGGGTCCTTTCTTCTATTATTTGTCTTAAATTAGCCGATTGGAGTGCAGAAAAAGTAAAAGATTTTTCGGAAATGGAAGGAATTTCTATCACTACTTTATCGGCTATTTCTTATTATCCTTTCGGAATAATAGGGGATAAGATAATAGATAGAATTCCTTATGTAAGAAATATTAAGGCAGATCCGGTTTCAATTCAAGAAAAGTTAGGTATTTTAGGAGAACCTATGATTCTTGGGTTAATTATGGGAATGGGGGTAGGAATAGCAGCTGGATATCCTGCTTCAGAAGTATTGACATTAGCTTTTAATATAGCTGCCGTAGTTTATCTTTTACCCAAGATGGCGGGGATTTTAGGAGAGGGACTTATGCCCATTTCATCAGCCATGCAAGGCTTTATAAAAAGAAAATTTCCTCAGGTTCAAAATACGTATATTGGTTTAGATCTAGCCGTAATTGTAGGAAATCCAGCAGCTGTTGTAACGGGAATCCTTATGATGCCCATAGCATTACTATTGGCTTTTTTATTGCCAGGAGTTCGTTTTATTCCTTTAGGTGATTTACCTAATATTATGGGAGCAATGGTTTTGGTTGTCCTTGCTGTTCGTGGAAATGTAATACGGGCTATTATTATAGGTATTCCCATTATAGCGGGAAAATTATATGCAGCTTCTTTCATGGCATCTACGTATACTAGCATGATACAAAAAACTTCTATAGAAATTCAAGGGTACAATGGAATTATAACTAGTTTTTTAGATGGAGGAAATCTTTTACGAGTTTGGTTAGTACAGTTATTCAGTGGAGAAATTTGGGCTTTTGTTTGTATTCCTTTTGTAGCGTTATTATTTTATTTTACAAAAAAAGAGAGTTGCTATAAAAATAGTTCGATAAGTTAAAAATTCAAAGGTATTAAAGAATATGCAGAAAAAAACAAAGTTGCAATTTTTTTTGCAACTTTGTTTTTTATCTTACTTTTATGATTTTAATAGAAAGCTGGAAAAGGGACTTGAACCCTCGACCTATGCATTACGAGTGCATCGCTCTACCATCTGAGCTATCCCAGCATAAATAAAGAGGCCTGAAACCTCTTTATTATAAAGCAAATTGTTAAGGATGTCAACATAAAAATAAAAACTCAGAGGTGCTTATCCTACATTTTCTAATAATAATACCTCTGAAAAAGAGTAATAAAAATTGAATATCCATTTTTTAAAAGATGGCACGTGATAGCTAATTGTTGTATAGTAGGATTTTTTTCACTGAAGAGTTCTTTTAAAAGGTATTTCCCACTTTCCAATTCAAAAAAAGGGTTTTTTTCTTCTTTTAAATTTTTTAATCGATAAAACTGCATTCGTTCTTTTTTTGATAGGGCTAGGGTTAGAAAAAATCCGGCTTCCCATTGCTTTTTCTCTAACTGATGTCCGAGTTCTGAATAAAAAGTAAGGAGATAATAAGCACCTACCCATTTTAAAAAGGTTTTCTGATATTTTTGTCTCCATTCATCATCTTGTCCATAAAATAAATTATGAGGAAGATCAAATTCACAACACCATTCATACTGATCTGCTTGAATACAGTAAAACATTTGAGTAAAAAAATCTCGTTCAAATCCTTCGCTATATTTTTGTAAACGTTTTAAAAGTGTAAATTCTTCTTCATTTAATTTAACTTGAAATGTCTCCGCTAACAATTCCTCTCCCCCTTCAACTCTTCTTTACAAAATTTTCCTTTTATTGGATTATAGCATAGGTTTTTAGTTTTGTAAATATAAGGGAAAATAACTGGTTACTGATCAAAAATCAAAATCGGCCAAGATAGTACAATAAATAACAAGATTGTACTATGTAAGAAAAATTTTGAAAAATGATATAATTTAATCATATCTAATAATTATTCTATTTAGCCGGTGGGTTTTTACGATTGATTCTGAAAAAAGGTATGATTTACGTTCGTCAAAAATAACCTTAGGATTTTATTTTCTAAAATAGGTGAC
>JAAYNZ010000159.1 GCA_012520595.1 Candidatus Epulonipiscium sp.
AGAAATGGATAAAGTCACTGATAGTCATGTGGAATTTGTAATTGTAGAGGGGACTGGAGTCAAAGTAGGAATTACTGGGGAAATAGAAATACTGAAGAAACAGATTGATCCCATGGACAAAATTGATTTTAAATACAGGATGCAAAACAGAGGAAATGTGATTTTAGAAGATATAACAGCTAGAGTTCGTTTAATAGATCAAGCAACAGAAAAAGTGATGGAAACATGGTTAACTCCTATTAATGAGTTGGATCTTGATGAAGTTTATGAAGAGGAAAAAATAGGAATGATGCATCAGTTAGAATCAGGTATTTTTATGGTGGTTTTTGACGTAGTTTTTCCAGATGGTAGAGAAATACCCATAGATAGTGGCTATTTATCAGTACAAAAAGAAACTTCAGATGAATCCCTTTCTTATGCCATGTTTGCTGGAGATGAAGAAGATGGCATTAAAATGGGTACGAATGATACGATGATCAATGGTGATATACACAGTAATGCAGGATTTAATTCCTCTTGGGGAAGATTAATCGTGAATGGTCGTGTATCAACAGTAGGAGATATAGAGGCTTCCGGAGCTGTTATGATCGAAGAAAGCAGAACAGGAGTAGATTCTATTACAATTTTAGATATTTGTAATGATATTAGAAACAGGATTGCCGCAGATGCAATCTATAGTCCAGATTTATATCAAAATATACAATACCATCAGGAGATAGATCTTCCTCGTTCTCATATTAGTGATGATGCTATTGATATACGAGGAAATAGTCTCACATTAGGTGGATACTTATATGCCAAGGAAGATATTAATCTCCATCTTAATTCATGTAAAAATAGGAATGATAGAGGAATCGTACTCTGTTCTGAGGAGGGTGACATTTCTTTACAAGGAAATGAAATGAACCTTACAGGGGTTATTTATGCACCTAATGGAACTGTTTATGTTCAAACAAATCACTTTCAATTAAAAGGTAGAATTATTGCAAAAAAGATAATAGTGGATCGAACCAATTATTTTAATATAACGAGTACAGATAAAGACTTAGAATTAATGGGGTACTAGGAGGGAAAAAATGTTTAAAAAGAACAATCTAAGAATTATTTCTATTATTGTGTTATTAGCATTTACATTAACGTATGGTTTACCTACACAACAAGTAGCCTATGCACAGCAGATGCCAGGGAGGACAACCCAATCAATTGCTGAATTACAAAAAGCAGCCAATCAAAAAAAATTGGATAAACCCAAAACGGAGACACAGTTAGGGAATTATGTAGAAGAGCTATGCATCTTATATGAGAACCTGAAACAAGCTGTTAAGCAGCAAGAAAAAGAACAAATCAAGCAAGAGATTCAACGGTTTAAAAAGGTAGTGGAAGAAGTTCAACAAGTTACCAATAATGAGTTTATAGAAATAGAAAAAACAACTCAGGGACTACAGGCTAAAGATGCACAAGAGCGCTATAGAAACTATAAAAATGAATTTCATACAAAAATAAAGGACTTAGATGTGTTACTAGATACTATGTATGAAGCGGTAGAGTCAGGTACGGAACTAGATAAAATAGTAGATAAAATAGGTCAATGGGTTTATCCAGAGCGTGAACATCAGCCTATTGATGAATTACCCCATAATAAAATTAACATGGATTCATCTGCTCCGAACAACTTTGAAAATAGATCTTTCGTAAAGGCAAATTATAGTATGGAAGTAGGAGAAGAGCTTCTAAAACTTCCTATAGATACAGATTTAGCAGAAACAAAAGAGGTATTTTTTGCACCAGAGATTGTAGAACTTGCAGATCGTTTAGGGACTCCTTTAGCAATGTATGAATATGTAAAAAATAATATACATTTTCGACCTTACTATGGATCAAGAAAAGGAGCCATTGGTACGCTGGAACAAAAATCAGGAAATGCTTTTGATCAAGCTAGTCTTTTGCTTGCGATGCTTCGATATAAAGGGATTCCTTCACGATACAAGAGAGGAGTCGTAGAAGTATCTATTGAAAAAGCCATGGGATGGACAGGGGCAGAAACCCCAGAAGCAGCTGTGAAAATACTAGGTTCATTAGGTATTCCAACCGTTGGTATCACCTCAGATGGCAAAATTTCAGCAGTAAGACTTGAGCATATATGGATAGAAGCCTACCTTCCCTATGAATTATATCGTGGAGTTGGTGAAGGGAAAGGACAAAAAGTTTGGGTACCCCTTGACCCTAGTTTTAAACAATATGAATTAATGAAGGGGCTTTCTATTTCTTCAATTATTGGTTTGTATGAAGAACAATATGATAACCTTAGAGAAAAAACAATATTGTCTTTGGAAGATCATTCTATTCTAAGGGTAGATGTGGATGATATGCAACATGATTTTGAAGATGCTGAAAAAATACTAGAAAACTATTTAAAACAAAATGGATATGAAGATGCAACACTTGAAAAAGTTTTTGGTGGAAAGAGGATACTACCAGAACATTTAGGTTTATTACCGATTCGTTTACCTTATAAAACAGTCAGTGTGTTAGATGAATTTCAAGAAATCCCTAATGAGTTTGTAGATACCATCACTTTTTCAATTGGAGGAGAATCGCCTTTTGAGCCTGATTTTACAGGTAGTGAGGATTTTATTTATAAAATTCCTGCATCGGATGCATATGGCAAAAAAATCACACTATCTTGGGCACCTGCTACTTCTGAAGATGAGTCAATCATAAATTATTATGGAGACATTTTTAAAACTCCTGCTTATCTAGTAAAGATGAAACCTCAATTAAAAATAGATGGACATATAGTGGCGGAAGGAAAGAGTGTAGGATTAGGATATCAACAGGAATTTAAAATTCAATTTCAAAGCATAGGAATATTAGATACTCCTGTGATCAATACAGTAACTGTTGGTGGTTTTTATAATGTTGGTCTTAATTATGGGAATGTATCTGAGGCAGAAATTAGGCAAATTTATGAAAAGATAGAATCTCTAAAAACAACCATTAATGCAACAAATATTTATACCGATGAAGCAATGGGTGAAATACTCAATGCTATTGCAAAAAGCTATTTTGCACAATTGGATTTGTATGATATGTTATTGTCAGGTCAATACAATGTAGAAACCAATCGATTGTTGAGTGCAGCTATTACTGGTTATAACATTCATGTAAAGTATATGTTTAGAAGCCCTGTTGAAATTAATGAAGGTAGCATGTATATTGATGTAGATCGAGATATCAAAGGTGTTGTATCAAGAGATGGGAAGAGCAGTACTGAAAGCGAGTATATGTTTACTTCCGGTGTATATAGTTCAGCTATGGAGCACAGAATTTTTGAGCAAATGACAGGAGTTCCTGCTGTTTCAACAATTAAAATATTTGAGGAAGCCAATGAACGAGGAGTTCCATTATACACCATAAATCAAGAAAACATTCATGATCTTTTGCCTAAACTTGAGGTGGGAGATGCAACTAGACGAGATATCCAAGATGCAGTTAATGCCAATAGGTTCGTTATGATTCCTCAAAGAAACATACAGTATTACGATTGGAGTGGCATAGGGTATCTTATCTTTGAGCCAGAAACAGGAGCCGCCGCCTATATGATATCAGGTGGTATCGCTGGTGGAGCCATGTCGGCAGAAGAAGTACTTAGTCGATATGTAGATTATGTCCTTACAGGTCTTATTGGCATGGTCTTGTATGAACTTGCAGAGATTCTTCTTGTGGCTTTATTACCCGGAGGATGGGTGACAGGTATTATTTGGGGAGTGCGAATTCTTATGGTTGGTTTTGCCATAAGAAATGCATTAGCCCTATTTTCTCTTTATCAAGCTACAGGTGATCCATTGTACTTGCAAGAGATGTTGATTCAATTATCAGCCATATGTACTTTGGGTCTTATTCGAAAGGGCCCGATGAAAGATTTTTTTGCAGAGACAGCAGCTTTAAAAGATGCTGTATTAGCATTAAAGAAAAGTGGTGTGTCAACCCAGACAGCTTTAAATTTGCTGAAAACGTATGGGATCGGTAAAGCAAATCAAGCAAAAGAAGTTGTTGGTACCTTTCAGAGATATGGCTTTACAGAAAATCAATTAATGAGATTATCAAAAAGCTTTGATCCACATCATATTACAATTATTGATAATACTTGTGCACGTATAGGCATTGTAACAAGTGCAGAGGCGGAACATATCTTAATTTTGTTTAAGGAATCAGGAACCATAACACAAGCAACATCCCTATCAGGGAATATAATAAATTTACACAAGACGGGGATATCCCCATCCCAATATTCTCAATATGGCATTGTAGGAATGAGTGGAGTAACAAGCACAGCCAAAGCCATTGATCAAGGAATTACTTTATTTAATATCAAAAGACTCCTAGATTTAGGGATAAAATCAACAGAATATGAACATAGAGGGATTGGATCTCCAATAGCAGCCGAAGCCACTATTCATTTTAGTCGAGCTGCATTGTCTCCATTGCCTATGTTTGCCCAGCAAATAGATAAAGCAGTACAGCCATTAGGAATTTCAACGGAATATTTTCAGCAAATGAAAATGAAACTTGCGATTCAATTAACAGAAAATGAAAAAAATATAATGAGAAAAGTGAGGGAATCCATTGAAGCACCACAAGAGACGACTATTTTTCAAAAAGTTATTCATCAAACGGACATAGAAAATTACATGAAAGAAAAAGAACCATATAAAGAAATAGGGGGGTTTGTAACAAGAGCTCAAGATACAAAGCATTTGGGTACTTTACATCAGGTTTATGAGAGCCTTCGATTGGATTATGATAAGACTCCTTTTAAACCAGATACAGATCCTTATTATGGGGTCATACGGTTCACAACTGAAGATACTGACTATATTCAGATCCCTTATGGTCCAGCTATGGGAGGAACCAGTTCATATCTTGATCCTTTTACAGGTCATGGATTTATTAAATCTATGAATGGAGACATGATTCCAGAGTATAAGATAGATCCATATGTAGAGCTGATGGAAGGAGCTACTTTATTTAAAGTCAACAGTCAAACAGGAGAAGAAACATTGATCGGGATTTATGATGGAGAAAGATTTATAGCACCCAATGCATACAATCAAAAACAATGAGAGGAAGAGGAATTATGCTAAGAAGTGGTACTCATGGAGTATACAACAATAAGGAGTATTACATTACTAGGAATATAGGAAAAGATAAGGTAAAGTTACTTTCAAAAGATGAAAAAGACTTGGAAAAAGGCTTTGAATATGTCAAGGAAAAACATTATACCAAGATTGTTCCAAGAGAAGAAATAACTGCGTATATTCGAATTACACCAAAGTGCCGCTATAAAGATCATATATTTTATGTTCTTACAGAAAGTAAGGAAAGGGAGGAATTACGAATCGGTTTAATCGGTAGTCAATATGCTGATCTCTGTAAGAAACTTGGTTTTCAGGAAGTAGATCGTGGAGTTTATGAGAAGTGGGTCTTACGCAGTGAAGTAGATGGAGTTTGGGAAGAAAAAATAGAGAAGGAAGATTACGGAGGGCATTTTAAAAAAGGAGCACCCTTATTAAAAGTCCGTGACCAGACAGGGGAAGAAGAAGTAATCGGAGTGTACGATGGGGAAAAGTTGATTTTATTTAACGAAAAAGAACAAGAATAAACAATAAATAACAACAGATCATTATTTATTATAAAAAGGTTTTTTGTAGATTGTAGATTAAAGTATCAATTTGCAAATAACACACTTATTTAAGTATTTAAAGAAAAGATAATACTTATTCAAGATAAAAAGAATAGTTATTCTATTTATTTTAAATCATGCTATAATTTAATTATGGGTCTAAGGGTATGAAAGGAGAAAAATATGATTGAATTAATAAAAGATTTATCCAATGCTTATGGGGCACCAGGATTTGAAGATGAAGTTTTAGAAGTAGTTGAAAGATATAAGGGAAATATGAAGTATGAAAGAGACAAAATGATGAATGTGTACCTTTCTTATGGTAAAAGAGACGAAAATAAGCCAACAATCATGTTAGATGGACATCTTGATGAAGTTGCTTTTATGGTGCAATTTATTGACGCGAAAGGTTTAATTAAATTTATACCCTTAGGAGGTTGGGTTGTTGATAATATTGCTGCCCAATTAGTAATGGTTAAAAATAGAGAAGGAAAATATATAAAAGGAATTGTTTCTTCCAAACCGCCCCATTTTATGACCCAAGAAGAAAGAAATAAAAAAATAGATATTGAAATGTTATCCATTGATGTTGGAGCCACTTCAAGAGAAGAAGTGATTAATGATTTTAAAATAGAAGTGGGAGCACCTATTGTTCCCTTTGTTGAATTTGAATATAATGAAAAAAATGGAACTATGTTAGGTAAGGCCTTTGATAATCGGCTAGGTTGTGCAGCGGCAATGGAAGTAATGAAGAGACTAGAAAGAGAGGCTTTGAAGGTAAATCTAATTACAGCTTTAGCTACTCAAGAAGAAGTAGGAACAAGGGGAGCGTATGTTACTTCAAATAGGGTAAAACCAGATATAGCCATTGTATTTGAAGGTTCTCCGGCAGACGACACCTTTACAGACACTTATCGTACTCAATGTGGATTAAATTTAGGGCCTCAAATTAGATATAGAGATAGTAGTTATGTTTCCCATCATCGGTTTATCTCTTTTGCAAGAGAAGTGGCAGAAGAAAGTAACATACCTTATCAAAATGCAATTCGATTAAGTGGTGGAACAAATGCAGGTAGGATCCATCTTTCCAATAAAGGGGTACCTGTATTGGTACTGGGCATTCCTGTACGATATGTCCATACTCATCATTGTTTTGCAAAAATAAAGGATCTTGAAAATACAGTAAAATTAGCAGTTGAGATTATAAAAAAGATGGATAAGGAAATCTGTGATGCATTTTAGTGAGGTTCCGTTCATTTGAATGCTATTTTTTAGGAATTTATGATATAATAATGTAGAAAAAAGCAAGATTAAAAGGAGTGAAAATAAATGACAGTAGAACCAAGGGAAGAACAAACAGAACAAACAGAACAAACCATGGAAGATATGATGGAAGAGATTGAAAAATCAATGATCCGAATTCGTCCAGGAGATATTATTAAAGGGGTTGTAGTGGAAGTAAGAGAGGAGGAAGTCATTGTTAATATTGGTTCTGGAACCGATGGAATTCTTCCAAAAGGAGAAATCATCCATGATGATGCTATTTCTTTACAAGAGCTTCTCCAGCCAGATCAAGAAATAGAAGTATATGTAGAAAAAGTAGACGATGGGGCAGGAAATGTTCTTTTATCGAAACAAAAAGCAGATGCAGTAGTCGTATGGGAAGAGTTACAATCTTTTTTAGAAAATAAGACAATTTTTGAAGTAAAGATCAAAGAAGCAGTCAAAGGCGGAGTAGTAGCTATTGTTCGAGGTGTACGTGCTTTTATTCCTGCTTCCTTGCTTTCAGATCAATATGTGGAAGATTTAAATCAGTGGGTGGGAAAAACAGTAGGAGTACGTGTTGTTGAATTAGACGAGTCCAAGAAAAAAATCATTTTATCCCACAAAGAAGTAGAATTGTTAGAAAAAGAAGAAAAAAAGAAGGCCCTTTTTGCATCTTTAAAGCGAGGGGAAAAAAGAAAAGGAATTGTACAACGGCTAATGAATTATGGGGCATTTGTGGATCTTGGTGGAGTGGATGGGCTTATTCATATTTCTGACTTAGCTTGGACACGAGTGAAACATCCCTCTGATGTTTTAGCTGTTGGCGATGAAGTAGAAGTACGAGTGGTTGATTTTGATCTTGAAAAAGAGAGAATTTCCTTAGCATTAAAGGATGTAAAAGAAGATCCTTGGGATCAAGCAGAAAGTACATATCATGTCAATGATATTGTTTCAGCAAAAGTAGTCAAATTAGTGGATTTTGGAGCCTTTGTGGAATTAGAATCTGGTATTGAAGGATTGGTTCATATTTCTCAAATCGCCGAAAAGCACATTGGAAAACCGTCAGAGGTTCTTACGGTAGGAGATAAAGTAAAGGTTAAAATTTTAGAAATTAATTCAAAAGAAAGACGTTTAAGTGTAAGTATAAAAGAAGCACAAGAATCGTTGGCGTTGGATGAATCTTTAGCAGGGTATACAGATACATCTACCCATACAGCTACTATTGGAGAGTTATTAAAGGGGAAGTTAGGAAATTTTAAATAAAAATTTTTGCTTATCAAGAAAAAAGGGAATACCAAAAAGGTAGAAAATGAGGAGGAGTATTATGCCAGATATGTTAGTTCGACTTTATGATTTACCTGACAAAACTGGAATCATAAAAGAGTTAGAAGAAAAAGGAATTCAAGTACGAAGAGCCATTGGGCCTGAAAAGCATATTGTAGTAGAATGGGTCCGTAAAGAGTTCAATAATCATTGGGCTAGTGAATGTGATATTGCTTTTTCTAGGCAACCTGTTTCTTGCTTTATTGCTACAAAGGATCAAGAAA
>JAAYNZ010000160.1 GCA_012520595.1 Candidatus Epulonipiscium sp.
ATGGATCAAGAAATTGAAAAAAACGTATCGACAGAAGGATTTTTTGTTATTAAAAAACAGATTTTTTCTTGGATTGAGAAGTATTTAAAAGCAAAAGTGCAAGTAGAAATGTTTGAATTTGATTATAAGCGGAGCATTTTAATATTACCAGAAAGGGATACTGCCAAAATAACAAGGGAATTAAATGAATTGTTATTAAAAATCGAAGAAACTTTTGAAGTAAATATGATTGCTGCAGTAGGAAATTCCGTTGATTCTCTTTATCAAGCCAATGAATCTTTTCGTAGTGCTGTAAATTTATTAGAGTATCAGTTTGTTTGGGGAAACCATCTGATCCTTACAGATGATGATTTAAAAGAATTTAAAAATGAAATCTATTATTATCCCTTAGATATGGAGAGAACATTAATCGAACATGTATTAAAAGGGAGAAAGGAAGAAGTTACTCAAATTTTAGAACGTATTTTAGAGGAAAATCTAACAAGCCGCAATCTGGCACCTGATGCTTTATCTCAATTTATTTTCGCCATTGTAGCAACTAGCAATCGAATTATGCATCAAATGATTACAGTGGATAAACAAATTTTAGAACAACGGGAGATTAATTATATTGAGTTAAAGATGAGTGAAAACAAAGAACAACTAAAACAAAAGATCGTGGAATTATTTGTAAACTTAGTGGATCATTGTGTACAAGAAACAGAAAAAAGAGAAGATACAATGATAGATGAGATGATTGGTTTTATTCATGAGCATTATGATACAGATCTTTCGTTGACTGATATTGCAGAACAATTTAATTTATCTTCCGGATATGTAGGAATTTTATTTAAAAAAAGCACAGGTGAGAACTTTAAAGACTATCTTAATATTTATAAAGTCCAAAAAGCAAAAGAAATTTTAGAGACGGAAGATATTAAGATTAAAGATTTAGCCCAAAGAGTAGGATGTAATACAACTAACACATTTATTCGAATGTTTAAAAAGTATGTAGGAATTTCTCCAGGTCAATACGGAGAACAAGTTAAGGAAAAGCGTAATAAGTAGGGATATAAGAAATTGGTGACATAAGAATTTGTTGATATAGACAGGGGATATTAAAATAAATCCATTTATTTTACGAAGATTTAAGAACCGTAAAGAATCCATAAAACAAGGGATGCTTATTCATATAAGTCTCCCTTGTTTTATTATAAGAATATAAAGAAGAAGAAAAACACATAAGAAAAGGTAAATGAATGAAAGAAAATGACGATATACAGCCCCTATGCTTTGGCTTATAATCAAATTAAACTTATTGAAAAGCTGTTAAGCTTAGCAGTTTTTTGCAACAATAAAAAAGAGAATACGAACAGAAAGAAGAAAGTTTAACAGAAATGGAAGGGGAAGGGAGCATGAAAAGCCAAGTTATTGAACAGCCAAAACAAACCAATGGGAAATCAATGATGGATCGTTTTATTGCTTATATAAAGAAATTAGGGAGTGATCTTGTCAGAGATCGGTATTTATATTTGTTACTAATTCCTTTTGTAGCATTTTTTCTGATTTTTAAATACAAACCCATGTATGGACTTCAAATTGCTTTTAAAGATTATAGTTTGTTTAAAGGGATAAAAGGAAGTCCATGGATAGGATTTGAAAATTTTAGAATCTTTTTTAAATCTCCGCACTTTTATCGAGTTCTTAAAAATACGTTAATGATTAATGCTTATGGACTTCTTTTTGGATTTCCAATACCCATTATATTAGCATTACTATTTAATGAAGTTAAAAATGAAAAATTCAAAAAAATAACCCAAACATTAACCTATCTTCCACATTTTGTCTCGATTGTGGTAGTTGCAGGGTTGGTTGTTAACTTTTTATCTCCTACTCACGGAATGGTGAACTATGTTATTGAAAAAATGGGAGGAGAAAAAATTTATTTTTTAATTAAACCTGAATATTTCAGATCAA
>JAAYNZ010000161.1 GCA_012520595.1 Candidatus Epulonipiscium sp.
AAAGTTTTTGTACATCCTAAGAATATTATCTATTCTTTTTAGGAGGAATAACATGACACCAAAACAATTGCATTATTTAACTACCTTATTATTAAAGCAAAAAAAAGAAATAGAAAAACAAGTAGAGAACCCACCGATTGCCTGGTCAAATGAATTGTCTGCTTATGACAACCATCCGGCAGATATAGCTTCTGAAACTTATGAAATGGATAAGGAAAGAACCCTATACGATCATCAAAAACGTATCTTGCAACAAATTATAAAGAGTTTACAACAAATTAATAAAGGAAATTATGGGATTTGTTGCATTTGTAAAAAAGAGATCCCTTTTGAAAGATTAGCGATAATTCCTTATACCAATCAATGTATTTCTTGTGCTGAAAATATTAAGGTAGCAGGTCCTTTAGATACTCGAAGGCATTCTGCTATGAAGACCCCTTTAAATCCAGATATAGAACTAAAACAAGAAATAGAAATAATACAAAAACTTCAATCCTATGGTTCCTCTGATAACATGCAAGACATACTTGGCATGGAAGTTTATGAGGATATATATGAACAATATGATTCTCAAAAAGAAGAAGACCCTCTTGAACAAATTTCGAATGAAGATTATAAAAAACAATTATATGACTAAAAATTTAAACCTTGGGTAAAGTAAAACCCTCCATTTGCTTTATAATTAGAAAATAACATAATAACAATAAAAGGGAGAGAACTATGATAGGAGTATTCGTTATAACGATTATTTTACTTGTAATAATTGATCAACTAACCAAATATTTAGCTATTATTTATTTAAAGCCAATAGGTACCATACCTTGTATTCAAGAAATATTTCACTTTACTTTTGTAGAAAATAGGGGAGCAGCTTTTGGAATACTACAAAATAAAACATGGTTTTTTATTATTACTACCTTGTTCATTTTACTTGGTATGATCTATTATTATTTTACACTACCTAGTACACAGGAGTATCGATGGATTCGAATATCTCTTATCTTGATTATTGCAGGAGCCATCGGAAATTTAATTGACCGGATTAAACAAGGATATGTTATTGATTTCTTTGATTTCCGTCTTATTCAATTTCCTGTATTTAATGTTGCTGATTGTTATGTAGTAATCGGTACATTTTTACTAGCTTATTTACTTTTGTTTGTCATAAAAGAATTACCAGTAGAAAAGGAATAAAGCCATATGGAAACTTACACGTTCAATATTGATTCACAATACGAAAATATACGTTTAGATGCATTTTTAGCACAGCAGTTACCAAAATACTCTAGATCCTTTTTTCAGAAACTAATTGCTGAAGAAAAAATTTTAGTTAACAATCAAAAAACAAAAAATAATTATAAGTTGCGTCTCAATGATTCTATCTATGTAATAGTATGCTGTACACAACCTCCATCGATTACTGGTGAAAATATTCCTTTAAATGTTTTATATGAAGATCAAGACCTTATCGTTTTAAATAAACCACAAAATATGGTTGTACACCCTGCACCTGGACATACTTCAGGTACTTTGGTAAATGCCTTACTCTATCATTATGGAAACAATCTTTCTACCCTTAATGGGGATTTACGACCTGGGATTGTGCATCGCATTGATAAAGATACCTCTGGCATCCTTATTGTTGCTAAAAACAATACTGCTCATCAAAAATTAGCCCAGCAACTTAAAGAGCACACTATGACCCGAGCGTATCATGCTGTTGTCTTGAATAATATAAAAGAAGATGAAGGAACCATTGATGCTTTTATGGCTAGGCATCCTATTCATAGAAAAAAAAGAACTGTTGTTTCAAATGGGGGAAAGAAAGCAGTTACTCACTACAAGGTGTTAGAACGCTTTGGAAAATATACTTATATACAAGCTCTTTTAGAAACAGGAAGAACTCATCAAATTCGAGTGCATATGGCTTCCATTGGGCATCCTATTCTAGGAGATACGATGTATAGTTCAAGATCTTCTCCCTTACATTTAAAAGGTCAAGTGCTTCATGCTCAAAAACTAGGATTTATTCATCCTACCACCAATCAATATATGGAGTTTGAAGCACCTCTTCCTTTCTATTTTCAAGAGGTATTATCTTGGTTGCGAAAAATATCAAAATAAACCTAGACAAAACTTCTCTTTTGTGCTAAAGTATCTAAGAATGATAAAGTAAAATGTTCCTTTAAATTAGTCCAGAGAGGCTAGTAAGGAGTAAAATGTAATTTTTATATGGGGATATTATGTACCTATTTATAAAAAACTTCTTACAGTCATGTAAGAAGTTTTTTTATTTTTAAAATAAGGAGAGTGAAAAATGTCATTAAGTAAGGAAATTATGGACGAAAAAGCAATTCAACGAGCATTAACTCGTATCTCTCATGAAATCATTGAAAAAAACAAAGGAGTAGAAGATGTAATATTGTTAGGCATTAAAACAAGAGGAATACCTTTAGCCTATCGAGTTGCTAAAAAAATTCAAGAAGTAGAAAATATACAAGTACCTGTAGAGATTTTAGATATTACTTTTTATAGAGATGATCTAGAAAAACGTTCTTCACAACCCATTGTACATAATAAGTTAACAATTAATGTACAAGATAAAATCGTGGTACTTGTTGATGATGTAATTTTTACTGGAAGAACATGCAGGGCAGCCTTGGATGCAGTAATGGATGCAGGAAGACCTGAATATATTCAACTTGCTGTACTCATTGATCGAGGTCATCGTGAACTACCTTTGCGACCTGATTTTATAGGTAAAAATGTACCCACCTCCAAAAAAGAAATTGTACATGTTTTATTAAAAGAATATGATGGTGAAGATCGTGTTATATTAGAAAAATCTTTATAAATCACAAGGGGGAATAAATAATGACAAAAAATAATATCAACTCAATAAACAGCAATTCAATTACTTCAACTAAAAAAATTATACTTGGTTTACAACATGTATTGGCTATGTTTGGTGCCACTGTTTTAGTACCTTTTTTAACGGGTCTAGATCCATCCTTAGCCATTTTATGTGCAGGTATTGGAACTCTTATTTTTCATGCATGTACAA
The DNA here is from genome assembly GCA_012520595.1 of Candidatus Epulonipiscium sp. Classification (GTDB taxonomy): domain Bacteria; phylum Bacillota; class Clostridia; order Lachnospirales; family JAAYNZ01; genus JAAYNZ01. The sequence continues at coordinate 3,065 of JAAYNZ010000161.1, forward strand.
AAGGTAAAGTACCTGTATTTTTAGGTTCTAGTTTTGCTTTTATCGGAGCAATTGCCTTAACTTTATCCCAACATGGCATAGGAGTCGTAAAAGGGGGTGTTATAGCAGCAGGTTTAGTTTACGTAGTAATGGCCTTGGTTATAAAAAAATTTGGAGTAGATACGATTCATTCCTTTTTTCCTCCTATCGTTACAGGTCCTATTGTTATGGTTATTGGGCTACGCTTAAGTCCAACAGCTTTAGAAATGAGTGGTTATTTTTACAATACACAAACGAAGATGAGTGAAATTGATTTTACTGCATTACTTATTGCAGGAGTCGTTGTTATTACAATGATTCTGGTTTCTATCTTTGCAAAAGGTTTCTTTAAGCTAGTTCCCATTTTAATTTCTGTTCTTGTTGGCTATCTTGTTTCTATTCCTTTTGAATTAGTGGATTTTGAAAGCATAAAAGAAGCAGCATGGTTTGGTTTCTCACCTACTGCGTGGGAACATTTAAAAACCTTTCCTGTTTTTAATTTAACAGGAATCTTAGCCATTGCCCCTATTGCTTTAGTAGTCTTTATTGAACATATCGGTGATATTACAACTAATGGAGCTGTCGTTGGTAAAGACTTTTTTACTGATCCTGGTATCCATCGTACAATGTTAGGGGATGGATTAGCAACTATTTTAGCAGGATTTTTAGGGGGGCCTGCCAACACAACATATAGTGAAAACACAGGTGTTCTTGCCGTTACTAAAGTATATGATCCTAGTATTTTACGTATTGCTGCTATCTTTTCCATCATATTAAGTTTTATTGGAAAATTTGGGGCTATTATTCGTTCCATTCCTTTACCTGTCATGGGTGGAATTAGTATTATCTTATTTGGTATGATTGCTAGTGTAGGAGTACGAACCTTAATTGATGCAAAACTAGAATTTAGTTATAGTCGTAATCTTATCATTTCTTCACTAATTTTGGTTTTGGGTATTGCCATTCAAGAAATTCCTATTGCGGAAGGAATTAGTGTTTCTGGCTTAGCTATTGCTGCGTTAGTCGGTATCATATTAAATAAAATTCTACCAGAAAACATTTAAGCCAAATATTACTTGTCTCTCTTGCACTTAAGGATATTCACTTTTATAGAAATGAGAACATATTATAATATAGTATCTTCATCTATGCAAAGTTTAAGTTTAAATATCAATAGATATCTAAACTTATTTAGTAGTACAGTAAATTGGATATCTATGCAGGAGGGAAAGTAATGTTTGAATATACTATTCAACCATCCATGGCTATTGCTTATATTCATGGTGGACCCTTGGCTCCTCAAATTCAAGGGATAGTGATTTTTAAAAGCATTTTTAATGGTACTGAAGTATATGTATCCATTCAAGGACTTCCATCCTATCAGTCTGAACAACCTGGAAAACCCCCTATAGGACCCCATGGTTTTCATATACATGAGTTTGGAAGTTGTAGTATAGGTAATCCAGAAAATTCTTTTACTGAAGCAGGAGGTCATTGGAACCCAGATAATCAGCCCCATGGTAATCATGCTGGTGATTTTCCAGTATTATTTTCTAATAATGGCATTGCAAGAATGTCTTTTTTTACAAACCGATTTACAGTTGAAGAAATTATAGGAAAAAGCCTCATTATTCATGAATCTCCTGATGATTATCGTTCGCAACCGGCAGGTAATTCAGGCAAAAGATTAGCCTGTGGAATTATACAAAAGCTTTTTCATCCTATTATATTTTCATAACTCTCCTTTTTTCTTAAGGAGAGTTTTTATATCTTATTATAGATTCTCATCTTTTAAAACAATAGGGTAAATTTTTTTCTTTTCTCTTTCTTTTCTCCTTGTTTTTTGCTACACTTAATAACAGGATAGGAATGGAGGAATAGAAAATGAATTATAAAAATAAAGTTGTATTAATTACTGGCGCAGGCCAAGGAATAGGAGCATGTATTGCTAGATCTTATGCACAAAAAGGTGCTTATGTTATTATTGTAGATATAGATATGGAAGCTGGAAGAGAGACAGAAGAATACATTATTAACCAAAACCAATCTTGTCTATTTATTCCTACAGACTTAAGTCAGCCAAAGAGCATTGAAACAATGATGGATATTATTGCTAAACGTTTTGAAAGAATCGATATTCTTGTAAATAATGCTGCTGTTTCTTGTAGCGGAACGTTATGTAATCGAAGTATAGAAGAGTGGAATCATGTAATTGCTGTAAATCTAACAGGACCTTATCTAGTAACAAAATATATTCTTCCTTTTATGTACAATGAAGGAGGGAGCATTGTTAATATTGTTTCTACTCGTGCCCTAATGTCAGAGCCTCATACAGAACCTTACTCAGCTTCGAAAGGTGGATTACTAGCTCTTACCCATTCGTTAGCAGCTAGCTTAGGTCCCAAAATAAGGGTTAATGCCATTAGCCCAGGTTGGATTGATGTATCCCAATGGAAAAAACAAAAAGATAGAAAATTTATTCATTTATCCGAACAAGATCATGCTCAACATTTAGTAGGTAGGGTAGGCACCCCTGAAGATATCGCCCATGCTTGCCTCTTTTTAACCTCAGAAGAAGCTAGTTTTATCACAGGTACCAATCTAATTATTGATGGAGGAATGACAATTAAAATGATTTACGAATAAGGAGCCTTAAACATGGTAAATATAAAACGACATCCAGAATATTTAAAAGAACAAAAAAAGAAATATGGATTATACACTTTTATTACATTTTTAATAATGATTGCTAATTATACTTTTGGTCTATGGTTAACCAAAACACCTAAAAATATATTTACAATCATTGCAGTCTTTTTTATTTTAGGAGTTGCCCAAGTAGGAGTTCGGCTTATTATATATATTCCCTATAAGGATCCAAATGCAAAATGGTTTGATGAATTTAAAGACTTGCCTAACTATTATGCTTTATGGAATAGTGCACTTATTACAAATGGACAAAAAAATGCATTTTTTGATAGCATTCTGATTGGAGATTCAAAAGTATATTGTCTTTGTCAAGATACTCCTAAAAATCCTAAAAAAGCAGAAGATGTAATGACTTATATTTTCCAAAGAAAGGGATTAGAGAATTCTCTATACTTTGCTTATGGAAATCAGAACATAAAAGAATTAATTAGTAATCTGAAAGAGAAGAAAATAGTAGATCCATCTCAACAAGAAGAATTTATACAAATCCTTTCACAACACTCTTTATAAAATTTGATTTAATATATCTATGCAATTGTATAGATTTGATTTTTATTATGTTTATGCAATAATTAAAATTAAAAGGTGAACCTATGAGAGAATTAATTATTCAAGGCAATGATGCTAATCAGAGAATAGATAAGTTTTTAATGAAATATATCAACCAAGCACCAAAAGGTTTTATTTATAAAATGCTTAGAAAAAAAAGAATTAAATATAATAATAAAAAAGCGCAAGGAAATGAAATATTACAAGTTGGAGATAAAATACAACTTTATTTAAGCGATGAAACCATTATACAATTTCAACAGAATACTTTGTTACAACTATCTCCTGTTCCCAAAACATTTCAAGTAATTTACGAAGATAAAAATATTTTGGTTTGTAATAAACCCTCTGGATTGTTAACCCATCCAGATCATCCAAATCAAACCAATACATTATTACATCAAGTTATATATTATTTATATCAAAAGCAAGAATATATACCGGAAAAAGAACAAGGTTTTGTTCCTGGTGTTTGTAATCGACTAGATAGAAATACTAGTGGTTTAATTATTATAGGTAAAAACTTACTTACTTTGCAAGAAATTAATGCTTTATTAAAACAACAAAAAATCCATCGTTACTACATGGCCATTGTAAAAGGAAAACTTTATCATGATGGGAAGTTAACAGGATTTTATTCTAAAAATCGAAACCAAAATAAAGGACAGGTCTATCTTAAACCTTCTAAAAAAAGCAAACCTATTGAAACCCTTTATCATCCCCTACAAGTAGGAGCGGATTGTACATTGCTTGAGGTACAACTTGTTACAGGCCGTACTCATCAAATTCGCGTTCATTTATCTTCCATTGATCATCCGATTGGTGGAGATCCTAAATATGGGGATCAGCAATGGAATCAATATCTTTATCAGCAATACAAAGTTTCTAATCAATTACTTCATGCTTATAAAATAAAATTTCCTAGTACTTCTGGGCACTTATATTATTTAAGTGAAAAAGAAATTGTTTCTTCACCTCCAACTATTTTTCAACAAATTATTTCTTGAAGTTTTTTATCTATAGACTTATAAAGCTTAGGAAGAAAAAGAATCAGGATAATTTTTAACTTTAATAAAATGTTGTATTTCTTCAGGAGTAAAATTGGCTTTTTCTAGACATTTGACACATAAATCTACATCCCCACATGTCAAATAAAGATGAGCTGCCATTTCCCATTTTTCAATTTGTTCTAATAATTGAGCAGCTCTATAGGGATCTTGTATTTTTTTAATCCATTTTAAAGCCAAATCCAATTCTTCTTGTTCTATGAAGTAACTTACTGCCTCTTCATAAGCTTGTCGTTTATCATATATTTCCTCAAGTTTTTCTATTTCCTTTTCTTTTTTAAAATACACCTGAAGTAAGTTATATTGTTGAGTTATTTCTGCTATTTCCTCTGCCTTCTCTATCATATGATGCTCAAGCAGAAGATGCATGGCTTCTTCTGTTTTTTCTTCTTTGACCAATAAACGAGCCACTTCTTCAATATATCCTAATTCTCTATATAGATGAATAGCTTTAGGAATATGTACCTTTTCTAAATATTGAGCAGCTTCAAAACCATATCCTTCTTCAAAAGATTCATGAGCTAATTGTTCATAAATTTGTTTGGAAACAGATGTATTTTCTGTTATTTTTGCTACTTCCAAAGCTTTTGTCCAAAGTTTCATACGAATATAAAGCTTTAGAGCCTTCTCATAATCCTTTTGTTTAAAAAGTTCATCTGTTTTTAGTTCAATCCGTTGATATGCTTCTTGCTTTTTATTAAAATCTCGTAATTGATCCAAACAATCTAAAGCACGAAAGTACTGTTCTGAAACCATATAGCATTCTGCAGCTTTGTCCCATAACCCAAGCTGTTTATATAAAGACGCAGCCTTAATTTTATTAAAATAAGAATACATATGGGCCGCTTTATTTAATAATCCTCGTTCCTCACAAAAAGGAGCACCTAAATGATATAACTCATATACCTCTACTGTATGAAGGGCTTGATCCCATTCTTTATTTTTTACCTGATAATAAAACATACTTTCATAATCTTTTAAAATTCGACTAATTTCAATGACTTTAGTCCAATTTCTCATTTGAATGTATTTTTTTCTTGCTCTGCCATAGCGTTTTTTTTCCTCTAAAAAATAAGCCTGTTCGCTTATAGACAAAGAAAAGTACTGTATTTCTTGATCTAACCATGCTTGACATTGTTTTAATTTGCTTTTTATAATATCCATCATTTTACATCACCTATCTTAAGTATAATCTTTCTCTTTTATAAAATCAATAAATAAAAATAGATAGATAGTGTCAAGTAATTGTTGGAAAACAATTAA
>JAAYNZ010000162.1 GCA_012520595.1 Candidatus Epulonipiscium sp.
CATCTTTATAGATTAATTCTACAATGGTTTTGTTTTCTTTTTCTTGGATACTCATAGCTACAGGTGTAGTTCCGTTGATTTGGAATACATTTCGATCAACAGAAGTTAATCTTTCATCAAATTCAACTTGTAATGTATCTTTCTTAACAGCAGTAACAGATACATTAGGACGTACATCGTTGGATTGATTGAGGTCAAGGAAGTTTCCAACAAGACCAGGTTTCATTGTATTTTCAGCTGTATCTTTAATGTTCGTAACAAAAAGTTGGGCCTTTTTAGCATTGGCAACTACCAAGTCAGCTTGTGCATCGCTTAATGTGATTCGAACTCGAGTGTTGCTTTCAGAGAATTCGATATCATTGTTGATTCGATGGTATACTCCGTTGATTACAAGGTAGTAATTGTTTTTATCAAGGGCCGTATTTTCATCTACACCTTCGTTGAATTGTACATAAAGAACTTTAGAAACATATTCGTTATCTACTTTACGAATGTCTTTGTATACTTTGCTAATTTCAGGTGCTGTTTTGTCTGTAATGGTAATGGCTTCTGTATGAAGATCTAATTTGTTGTTCATTAACGTAGTATCTTCTACATTTTTAATGTTAACTGTAATGGTTTTACCAGAAAGATTTTTGTTAAGAACAACTTCATATTTGTTTTTGCTTCCTGTAATAGAAGAAATTCGAAGTCCATCAATTTTGTTTCCACTTTCGTTTAATACTTCGATATTATCTTTACCAAAGGAAACAGGTTTATTAAAGGTAATTCCTAATGTGGTTTCGGATACTATTTTGATTTCAGAAACTTCAGGTTTTGCACGATCAGCAGAAACAGTAAGTTTGATTTCTACATCTTCCAATTTATTGCCCCAGTTATCTTTGATTTCGTATCCATTGGCTTTGGTACGAATACCTAAGATAGAGCTGCCTTCAGGAATAGGTCTGCTGTTTTCATTTTTTTCTTCATAGAATTTTAGATATACAGTAGATACATTATCATCAGGACGAATGGCTTGTTTCATTTCGCTATCTTTATAAATGCCTAGAGGTCTCCAAGCAGTAAAAGTATGATAGAAATGATCAGCGGTAAGTCCTTTTACAGGTTTGTTGAAGGAAAGAACTACATATTCTTGTTCTACTTTTTCAATAGTAGCAACAGGTGCTGTTGTATCTTTTTCATAAGAGAATTCAAGGGTAGTAATTACGTTGTTATATCCAGCAAAGTCTTTAAAATCCCGGATGGTTACAGCATAGTCTTTATCGATTTCTAAGTCTCTGTATAGTTTTACAGATACTTGGTTTGTACCATTGGTGGTAACTTGAGCTCCTAGAGTACTATTTTTACCATATTTGATTTCTACTTTTCCAGCTTCATTAATGGGTTCACTGAAGTAAATTTCAAAGCTTCTAGGTCCAGTAACTTCGATTTTTTCAGCTTTAGGTAATGAAGCATCAAGAGGACTAAATTTGGTTGTTGTTTTTTCTATAGACATACCGTCTTCTGATTTTACTTTGTCAATGGTAAGTTGGTATTCTTTTTGGTTGATAAAAGCAGAAGAGGCTGTTAAGGCGACTGTTTTTCCGTCTTCTAACAACTTAGCTGTAACAGGTACTTTTGTACTGTTTTGTTTAATAACAAAGTTTGCATCAACTACAGTTTTTGCATCTACTTTTTGATTGAATAATACATAGACGACTTTAAGGTTGTTAGCTTGAATTTTTTCTAGTTTTAATTCGATAGGAGTATGTTTTACAGGAAATCCTAATTCTTCCCCTAAGGTAATTTGGGTTTTAGAATCTTTTTGCACTTGTGCTAAGGTGTTGTAGGTCCAAACGGCAACTTCTTCAATGGTAAGAGTTTTTTCTTCTGTTACCACGTCCGCATTTTCTACAATACCTACTTCTTGAGCTTTTTGACCAATGTTTTTCCAATCAAAATCTTTTTCATATTCATAGCCAAGAGCGTTTAACATGATTTTAGCATACTCTTTTGCATTGATATTATCGTAGGGACGAAGGCCTTTATCATCTCCGATAACATTAAATTCTTTGTGGTTGAATAAATAGGCCATTAATTGAAGTTCAAAATCCCCTCGTGCTGTGTGAGCATCTTTAAAGGAAGGTTGGCCTTTCCATTGGTATTTATTCATTTCTTGTTCTTTTCCGAGTAAACGTAGTTGCATAGTGAAGGCACGGTATCGAGTCATGATTTGTTTTCCATCAATGGCAGTACCTTCTCCTTTGATTACACCTAACTCTTGAATGGTTTGAAATTTGTCAGCAGGTGTAAGTTGACCAGCAAAGGAAACAAAAGCAGAAGATAAAATCATAGCTCCTGTTAATGCTAGTGCAAGAACTTTTTTTCCTAGTTTTCTCATAAATATGTTCCTCCTTGTTAAAATGTTATTCTCTATACAAAAAAACATCGATTACATGATTTGATTGATTAGGTCACCTCCAATATGATGTTAA
>JAAYNZ010000163.1 GCA_012520595.1 Candidatus Epulonipiscium sp.
GATGCATTTGCAAAATCAAAGTATAGTGGAGCTAAGTTGATAGAATCTAAAAAAATACAGTATGAATCACAAGATTATATGGAAATACTTCAAGTCATTAAGTTTTTAGCATAAAAAAAGAATAAAATAGAAAGATATTTCGTTTTATCTATTTACAACTTTATCATGATGAAGTATAATAGGAATTATCATAAATATAGGAGGTATCATAATGAAAAAAACAATAAAACAAACATTGTGTATTTTAATTGTAATGATGATTATGATGGGTTGTAAAGATAAAGGAGTGTCTACTTCTAAAAAGGATGATTCGTTAGAGTATATTAAAGAAAAAGGTTCTTTTACTATAGGCCTTGATGATGCATTTCCGCCTATGGGTTTTAGAGATGAAAAAGGAGAAATTGTAGGCTTCGATATTGATGTAGCAAAAGAGGTAGCAGAAAAACTAGGTGTAGAGCTTATTTTAAAATCAATTGATTGGGATGCTAAAAATATGGAACTAAATAATAAAAATATTGATGCCATATGGAACGGTCTTAGTATCAATGAAGAAAGAAAAAAAGAAGTAAATTTTTCAGATGTGTATTTGGAAAACAGACAGGTGCTTGTAGTTAAAAAAGATTCACCCATTAAGAAAAAAAGCGATCTAAAAGGAAAAATTGTTGGATTACAACTCAGTAGTACAAGTGAAAGTGCTTTAAATGCAGATCAGGAAACTGTTTCTACATTAAAGGAAGTACGAAAATTTGCTGATAATATGGCTGTATTTATGGATTTAGAAGCAGAAAGAATTGATGCAGCTGTTATTGATGAAGTTGTTGCAAGATATTATATTGGGAAAAAACCAGATCAATTTACAATTCTAGAGGAGGATTTTGGAAAGGAAAGTTATGGTGTAGGTTTTAGAAAAGAAGACCAAACCCTCGTAGAAGAAATCAATACAATATTAAAAGAATTTAAAAAAGATGGTACGTTATCGAGAATTTCTGAAAAGTGGTTTGGAGAAGACGTTGTCGTACAATAAGGGGGAAGTTTTGTGGCACAATTTTTAGAGTCCATACAGTATATTGGTCAAATTACAAGATACATGGTCCAAGGAGTAGGAATAACACTAGGATTGTATGCAATTACCATTGTATTTTCAATACCCCTAGGGATCTTGGGTGCTTTGGGAAAAGTTTCAAATCATAAATATTTATCTCGCTTTCTTGGATTTTATACTTGGGTTTTTCGTGGGACTCCTCTTATGCTTCAGTTGTTTTTTATTTATTTTGGTTTGCCTAATATACCTTATATTGGATTGCGGTTGGATCAATTTCAAGCATCAGTCATTACATTTATTCTTAATTATGCTGCGTATTTTATAGAGATTTTTAGAGGTGGTATTTTATCCATCGATAAAGGTCAATATGAAGCAGCTAAAGCTTTAGGATTAAGTTATTATCTAACCATGTGGAAAATTATTTTACCCCAAACCATACGAAATGTACTACCTGCTATTTCCAATGAAGCCATTACTTTAGTAAAGGATACGGCGTTAGTATCAGCCATTGGATTAGGGGATTTGTTAAGGAACGGAAAAGAAATCGCATTAAGGGATTTTAGTGTATTTCCATTTGTTGTGGCTGCTGTTTTTTATCTTTTTTTTAGTTCTATTGTAGTTACTGTCTTTAGAAATTTAGAAAAAAAATATTCTTTTGAATGAAAAAGCAATGAACCTCTGTGAAAAAAATTCAACGGAGGTTTTTTCATTCTTAATTCCTGTGTTGTATTCATACTATAATATGATATAATAATAGTGGATGAATTTATAGGCAAGGAGCGATCATATGACACCAAAAAATAAAATAGAAGTATTAATTGGTGGCAAAATATATACCCTTGTGGGAAAAGAAACGCAAGAATACATGCAAAACTTAGCGTTGTATATAAATAAGAAAATGGAGCAAATTTCTAGTGCGGATTCTTCAAAAAGATTAGATACAAATATGATTTCTGTTCTAACTTCATTAAATGTGGCAGATGAACTGTTTAAGCAAATTAAAATATGTAAACAATTAGAAAAGGAGCTACAAGTCTACCAAGATGAGTTAGGGGTGTTACAACAAGAAAACATAGAATTAAAAGAAGTATTGCAAAATACCCAATTAGAGGCTTTAAAATATAAAATGGAATTACAAGATTATATTGATACATTTGAAGAAGAGAGGAAAAAAGAAGGGTAGTAATAATATCATATTATTACTACTTTTTTCTTCTTATATAAATTAGAAAGGATCGGTTTATATGCAAGGGAAAAAACCTGAACTACTTTCACCAGCTGGATCTTTAGAAAGTGTTTATGCAGCAGTGGAAAATGGATGTGATGCTGTTTATATGGGTGGAAAGAACTTTAGTGCGCGTTATTATGCTCAGAATTTTTCAGATGACGAATTAAAAAAAGCAATTGAATATTGTCATTTGAGAAATGTAAAAATATATATTACAGTAAACACTCTTTATAAGGAAAAAGAATTAGCTCCATTATTGGAATTTATTCGTGAAATTTATGAGATAGGTGCAGATGCTGTAATCGTACAAGATTTTGGGGCGGCAATGTTAATTAAAAAAATTTTTCCTGATTTACCTCTTCATGGGAGTACTCAGATGACAGCTCATCATGTTTCAGATGTAGAATTTTTAAAACAAGCTGGATTTCAGAGAGTTGTATTAAGTCGAGAGTTATATTTAGAAGAAATAAAACAAATCATTAAGGATACAGGTGTAGAAGTTGAATGTTTTGTTCATGGTGCTTTATGTGTTTCTTATTCAGGGCAGTGTTTAATGAGTAGTATGATTGGAGGAAGAAGTGGTAATCGAGGACGTTGTGCACAACCTTGTCGATTACCTTATCAATTATTTAAAAATTCAAATATCGAAACAGATAAAGAAAAGTATTTATTAAGTCCTAAAGATATTCTTACATTAGAGCGGATTCCAGACCTTATTCAGATGGGTGTCCATTCTTTTAAAATTGAGGGACGAATGAAACGTCCCGAATATGTAGGTGGAGTAACAAGACTTTATCGTAAGTATATTGATCTTTATTTTGAAGAAAATTGGAATGGCAAAATAGATGAAAAAGACATAAAAACATTGCAACAACTTTTTAATCGCGGAGGTTTTTCACAAGGATACATTCATAATCATAAGTTAGGTGGAATTCATATGATGAGTGTAGAAAGACCTAAAAATTGGGGATTGTATTTGGGAAAAGTCATTGCCTATGATCGAAAAAGAAAGAAATGTACAATCCAGACTGTAGAAGATTTACAACCAGGTGATGGAATTGAAATATGGACGGAAAAACTTCCACATCCAGGAACAATGATTACATCTACTAGTAAGGCAGGAGATCATATTATTCTTTCCATAGAAGGAAACATTTTACCGAATGCATACGTATATAAAACAAAGGATCAGTTATTATTACATCAAATTCAAAGTACGTATGAAAAACAGAGCAAGGTACCTGTTTATGCCTATGTAAAAGCCAAAAGGAATCAACCTCTTCTTCTGCAAGTATGGACAGATACAGGCCATGAGGTAACCATGGAAGGGCAAATAGTGGAGAAAGCACAAAATCATCCTTTATCTACCGAAATAGTAGTGAAACAAATTAAAAAAACAGGAAATACGCCTTTCGAAATGATTCATATTGAATCAGAAATAGGTGAAAATAGTTATATCAATATTCAATCCATTAATGAATTAAGAAGAAATGTATTAGGAGAGCTTGAAAAGAAAATCATTCAATCTTTTTATCGTTCTAGTCCTATGTTAACATGGAAAGGGCAGCTAAAAACGTTACAACAAGAAAAAGAGACAGAAAAAAAATTTACAGTATTAATTCAAAAAGCTTCTCAATTAACTCCAGCATTACAAAAAGGAGTTTCAAGAATTTATTTAGAATTAGAAGGATTTTGTTTAGAGGAAATTAGAGAATCTTGTATCCTTTGCCATAGGGAAGGAATAGAATGTTTTATTGCTCTTCCTAGCATTGAACGTTCCTATATAGAACAAGGATTGAACGTTTCCATAAAAGAGTTAGAAGACATAGAAATTGATGGTTACTTAGTGCGAACCTATGGTCAAGTACAAAAAACAAAAATCAGTAAAAAACAGGTGATAATTGATTATTCCCTTAATACTTTTAATCGTTCTGCTATCCAATCATGGAAAGAATATGGAATAGAAACAATAACTGTTTCTCCTGAACTAACGATAGATGAAATTAAGGAAATGGGACAAGAGGATCAAGAAATCGTTGTATATGGGTATTTACCTGTTATGACAACAGAACAGTGTCCTGTAGGCAATGAATTGGGACAAAAGAAAAAGTATAAGTATTGTTCTTACAAAAATAATAAAGATAATTATTTTTTATTAGATCGAAAAGGTGAAAAATTTTATATTCAAAGGAATTGTAAACTTTGTTTTACTAAAATTTATAATAGTAAACCTATTTTTCTATTAGAGCAAATGGATGAAATACGAGAACTCCCCATATCTTTCTTTAGAATGCAATTTGTTTTGGAAGAACCGGAAGAGATCAGAGAGATTATTCAAGGTTATATTCATGGTCCTAAACATCATCATTGGCTAATAGAAAAAAGAAAACGGGAGGGGTATACTAGAGGGCATTATTTTCGGGGAGTAGAATAGGAAGATGAGATGTTAGAAATTTATATTTTTTATTCAAAGTATTTATTTTTATGGCTCTTACTTGTCTTTTTGTTTTTAAGTTTTTCAGGATTGTACGAACAGAAACAAGGGAATTTTAATGTAGCAAAGAAAAAAATGTATCGACAAAGATGGGTCATCGTAGGAATCCATCTTAATGCATTTATGATTTTAAGCATCGATAAAGGGAATCTTCTTATTAATTGGACTTCTGTCTATATCGGTATAGGCATGTTGGTGTTTTTATGTTTGGGGTGGATTATTTTTGACATTCGCTTTAACAAAGAAGATGGGTTTTTATGGAATTGTGTGTTTTTATTACTGGTTCTTAGTATTATTTTGCTTCAGCGTCTATCTCCTAGTTTGGCTCAACGACAATTGGTTTGGATTTATATAAGCTTTACCTTATCTATATTTATTTCTCATCTTTTTGGGGCTTTTTCTTACCTAAAGAAGGGATCTACCATTTATTTAATTATAGGATGGATTTTATTAATTCTTCCTTTCTTTTTAGGAGAAAAACGTTATGGAGCAAATAACTGGGTAGAAATAGGAAAAATAAGTTTTCAACCTTCAGAAATTGTTAAAATGGTTATGATTTTTTATTTGGCTTCTGTTTTTCATACAAAAAAATCCATTAAACAATTGGTATATCCAACAGCAATGATTGCGGGATATGTGTGTATCCTGGTACTTCAGAGAGATTTAGGAGGAGCTTTTATTTATTTTATGACATTCCTCAGTCTCTTATATATTTCAATAGGAAAGGAAGTTATCTTTTTAGGAGGAGTTGGACTAGCTAGTGTGGCTTCTATTTTTGCTTATCGTATTTTCCCTCATGTACAGGTGCGAGTAGAAGCTTGGTTAAATCCTTGGAAAAACATAGATAGTCGTGGATATCAGATTGCTCAGTCCTTATTTGCTTTAGGTAGTTGGGGGTGGATGGGAAGCGGCTTAACAAAGGGCTATGCTGGATATGTTCCTGCTGTTACAACAGATTTTATTTTTGCAGCTCTTTGTGAAGAGTTTGGATCTTTATTTGGTATAGGAGTTATTATTGTTTTTATTTTAATGCTGGTTCTTTCTACTCAAATAATAATAGAAACTAAGGATACCTTTCACGCTTTAATCGGTGCAGGTTGTATTAGTATTTTTTCTTTTCAATCTTTTTTGATTTTAGGTGGAGTTTTAAAAATGATTCCATTAACAGGTGTTACATTACCATTTGTAAGCTATGGTGGTAGCTCTATGTTTATTAATATGTTTATGTTCAAATTCATTCAATGGATTGGGATAGAAAAAGAACTTTCAGGGGAAAGTAGAGGTAAGGAAGTTGAAGAACATTCAAAAAAACATACGTAGAATGATGATTTTATATATTGGATTGTTTTGCACTCTTATCTTATTTTTTGTAAAGTTTATGCTATGGGATCGTTTTGATCTTATTTCAAATCCTTATAATCCTAGATTAAGGGCATTAAATGAGAATGTAGTCCGCGGAGAAATTAGGGATAGAAAAGGAAAAATATTGGCAAAAAACAAAAAAGAAGGAGAAGAGTGGGTTCGAGAGTATCCATTTGGCGCAAGTTTTGTTCATGTTTTAGGATATGAAAGTAAAATTAAAACAGGTATTGAGGCACAAAAGCACTTTGAGTTAATGTCATCGAGAGAACCCTGGTATATGAAGTTAAAACATTTGATCTTACAAGAGCCTTTCCAAGGAAATCATATTAACTTAACTTTAGATGCAGATCTTCAACAAAAAGCCAATCAATTAATAAAAGGGAAAAAAGGTGCCATTATTGTTATGGAACCTTCCACAGGAAAAATACTTTCTATGGTATCGTATCCAAATTTTAATCCTAATGATTTGGAACAGAATTGGGAAAAACTAAATGAGGATACGAAAAATAGTCCTTTATTAAATCGTGCCACTCAAGGATTATATCCTCCGGGTTCTATTTTTAAATTAGTGACAGCTACTGCAATTATGGAACGGCAAGGATGGGAAGATTTCTATTATAATTGTAAAGGAGAAGCCTTCTTTAACCAGACTCGTTTACGATGCTATGGTGGAAAAGCCCATGGAGAAGTTAATTTGCAAAAGGCTCTTACTGTTTCTTGTAATACAGCTTTTGCAGAAATAGGTATTTTAGCAGGGGGAGTTGAGTTAAAACAAACAGCAGAAAAACTATTTTTTAATACACCT
The DNA here is from genome assembly GCA_012520595.1 of Candidatus Epulonipiscium sp. Lineage (GTDB taxonomy): Bacteria > Bacillota > Clostridia > Lachnospirales > JAAYNZ01 > JAAYNZ01. The sequence continues at coordinate 6,932 of JAAYNZ010000163.1, forward strand.
ATTCCAGGAGAAATTATTCATAATGTAAGCCAATTTGTAGTGGATGAGCATTCAAGTAAAGAAGAAATTGCAGAGACTTCTATGGGCCAAGGAAAAACATTAGTAAGTCCCTTTCATATGGCTTTGATGGTTTCTACCATTGGGAATCAAGGTATTCTTATGAAGCCTTATATGGTAGATTCGATAGAGAATTCTCTTGGAAAGATTAAGGATAAAACAGTACCTAGTCAGGTAGCAACCATTATTCCCCCTGAGATAGCCAAAGAGCTTGGTAAAATGATGGTTGAAGTAGTGGAAGTAGGTAGTGGCAAAAATGCTAGAATTAAAAGTGTTTCTGTAGCTGGCAAAACTGGTACAGCAGAGAATGAAAAAGAGGAGCCACATGCATGGTTCATCGGTTTTGCACCTGCAGAGAATCCCCAAGTATCGATTGCAGTTGTTATTGAAAATGGGGGAGTTGGGGGACAAGTAGCAGCACCTATTGCTAAGGAACTTATAAAAGACATTCTAGAAAGGTGATACGATGAACGTACTGGTTCAAGTTGCTTTAGCCCCTATTGTAATCATAGGATTTTATGTTTATATTCGAGATAAATATGAAAAAGAGCCTGTTCGTTTATTAGGCTTAGGTTTGTTATTTGGTTCTTTTATTACGATTCCTATTTTAGGCGTAGAAACAATATTAGGTTTTTTGGCTCCTTCAGAAAATACATTATTGGAAGCCTTTTATGTTGCTTTTATTGTAGCAGGATTTACAGAAGAATGTTTTAAATATGCTATTTTATATTTTCTCATTTGGAAAAATCAAAACTTTAACGAAAAATTTGATGGTATTGTGTACGCAGTGTTTATTTCTTTAGGTTTTGCAGCCGTTGAAAATATTATGTATGTTCTTAATCCAAAATGGGGAGGAATGAATACAGCAGCAGCTAGGGCTGTATTATCTGTTCCAGGACATGCCCTCTTTGGGGTAGCTATGGGATATTATTTTTCCATGGCTCGTTTTGAAGGAGCAGAAAAAGATCGATGGATCGCCAAAGCTTTTTATATACCGATTTTACTTCATGGTATTTATGATTTTATTTTAATGGCAAATAAACCATTTTTAATGGCTTTTTTTATTCCTTTTGTATTGTATCTTTGGGTTTCAGGTTTTCGAAAAATGAAACGACATATTCAAGATTCACCATTTCGCATTGAATAGTATTTAAAAGATCATTTGCCCCATGAATCAGTTGAAAAAGGATAAAAAAAGAGGTATACTGTAAAAAGATTATCTACGGCATGCCAGGATTTACCAATATGTACCATTAGATACAGGAGGCAATGATATGATAGAAGCAGTGAGTTGTGGAGGTGTAGTGATTTATCGAGGAAAGATTTTATTATTATATAAAAATTATAAGCATAAATACGTAGGGTGGGTATTACCCAAAGGTACTGTAGAAAAAGGAGAAGAATATAAAGAAACGGCCCTTCGAGAGGTTTGGGAAGAAACAAATGTTCATGCAACCATTCGAAAGTATATTGGGAAAAGTCAATATACTTTTCAAACAATGGATGATGTTGTATGTAAAGATGTGTATTGGTATTTAATGCAGGCTAATAGCTTTTATTGCAAACCTCAAAAAGAAGAATATTTTGTAGATGCAGGATATTATAAGTTTCACGAAGCCTATCACTTATTGAAATTTAATGATGAAAGATCCATTGTAGAAAAAGCTTATCGAGAATATATATATCTTAAAAAAAATCAACGATGGAATTATAAAATAAATGTTTATCCGAAGCATGAATAAGAGAAAGGGAAAAAA
>JAAYNZ010000021.1 GCA_012520595.1 Candidatus Epulonipiscium sp.
CGCATATACATTCGTAATAACATACCTGCCCAATCACAAGCTTCTGTCCCTCCAGCCCCTGCATGGAGAGTTAAAATGGCATTTTTATGATCATATTCTCCTGATAGTAAGGTTCCAATACGAAATTGTTCATATTGGTTCATAAAACTTTCAACACCTTCTCGTACATCCGATATCATTTCTATATCTTGTTCTTCCAATACCATTTCAATTAATGTTTGTATTTCCTCATATTGTTGGACGACATTTTCATATTCTTCTACTTTATTTTTAAGATTTTTTATTTCTTGTAGTATTTTTTGAGATTGCTCTGGTTCATCCCAAAAATTAGGTTTCGTAGTTTTGCTTTCCAACTGCCTAATTTTTTCTTTGACACCTGCAATGTCAAAGTGAATCCCCCATTTCCTTGATTTTTTGGGCATAAGGAATTAAATCCTGACCATATTGCTCTACTTCTAACATTTTAAATCACTCCCTATCTACAACTAATCTGTCTTATGCATTCCGTCCACAACAATGTTTGTATTTTCGTCCACTTCCACAAGAACAAGGATCGTTTCGTCCTATTTTCTCTTTTTTTCTACGATAAGGGGTCTTGGCTACACTTTCTTCCCCTCGATTGGTAGATGTCACTTGGGCTACTCTTTCCCTTTCAGGTTGATGGGCCACTTGTACATGATAAAGATGCCGTACTGTATCTTCTTGAATGTTTTCACTCATTTCTTCAAACATATCATAACCAATAAATTGATATTCTACTAAAGGATCCCGTTGTGCATAAGCACGTAATCCAATTCCTTGTCTCATTTGATCCATATTATCAATATGATCCATCCACTTTTGATCAATGACCCGAAGCAAAATGACTCGCTCGATTTCTCGCATGGATTCTTGCCCTATTTCTTTTTCTTTTTGTTCATATAAAGCCAATGCTTGATCGATAAGCTTTTGTTCTAGGCTTTCTTTGGTAATTTCTTCTCGCTCTTCTGATTTGATTTCAAAATTAGGAAGGGGAATAATTTTTGTAATATATTCTTTTAATCCCTCCATATCCCAATCATCAATATATTGATGTTCTCCTGTATATCTCTCGATTCCATGATGAATAATGGCTTCGATCATCTTTATAATATGATCTTTTAAATTTTCTCCTTCTAGCACTTTTCTTCGTTCGCCATAAATAATTTCTCTTTGCTCATTCATTACTTTGTCATATTCTAGTAAATGCTTTCGAATGGAAAAGTTGTTTCCTTCCACTTTTTTCTGAGCATTCTCAATGGCTTTTGTCAGCATTTTGTGCTCAATGGGTTCATCATCAGGCATCCCTTTTACAATAACAGCCATTCGTTCCGAACCAAATAAACGCATCAGATCATCTTCAAAGGAAATGTAAAATCGAGATTCCCCAGGATCTCCTTGTCTTCCTGAACGACCCCGTAACTGGTTATCAATTCGCCTTGATTCATGACGTTCGGTACCAATGATTTTAAGTCCTCCTAGTTCAGTAACACCTTCTCCAAGTTTAATATCAGTTCCTCGTCCAGCCATGTTGGTTGCAATGGTTACAGCTCCTTTTTGTCCTGCTAAGGCTACGATCTCTGCTTCTCTTTCATGGTATTTTGCATTTAAAACCTGGTGAGGAATTCCTTCTCTCCGAAGCATTTTACTTAATTCTTCTGAAGTATCAATGGCAATGGTACCGACTAAAACAGGTTGCCCTTTTTTATGGGACTCTACAATATCTTTTACCACTGCTTGGAATTTTACTTTTTGGTTTTTATACACTACATCAGGATGATCCTCCCGGATCACAGGCCTATTGGTAGGAATAACAATAACATCCATTCCATAAATTTCTCGAAACTCTTCTTCTTCTGTTAATGCGGTTCCTGTCATTCCTGCTTTTTTATGATACTTATTAAAATAATTTTGAAAGGTAATGGTAGCTAGGGTTTTGCTTTCTCTTTGAACTTCCACTCCTTCTTTAGCTTCAATGGCTTGATGGAGGCCATCAGAATAGCGTCTTCCTGGCATTAATCGTCCTGTAAATTCATCGACAATGACAATTTCTCCTTCTTGTATGACGTAATCTTGATCCCGATGCATTAAATAATGTGCTTTTAAAGCAATGTTCATATGATGCTGATATTCCATATTTTCAGGATCTGCCCAATTACTTAATCCAAAAAATTGTTCCGCTTTTTGAATTCCTTCTTCTGTTAAAGTAACTGTTTTTGCCTTTTCATCAACAACAAAATCCCCTTCTTCTTGGATTTCTTCTCCCATTAAAGCACTCATTTTATTAATTTCATTTAATACCCGACCTTTTTTCAAACGTCGTGCTAAAATGTCTGCCGCCTTATATAGCTGAGTTGATTTTCCACTGCTTCCTGAAATAATCAAAGGGGTTCGAGCCTCATCAATCAATACAGAGTCCACTTCGTCAATGATGGCATAGTGTAATTCTCGTTGTACCATTTCTTCTTTATAAATCACCATATTATCTCTAAGGTAATCAAAACCATATTCATTGTTGGTTCCGAATGTAATATCACATTGATAGGCCTGTCTTCTTTCTTCATTTTCCATCCCATTTACAATAACGCCTACGGTTAAGCCTAAAAATTCGTAAATTTGCCCCATCCATTCTGCGTCCCGTTTGGCTAAATAGTCATTGACTGTAATAATATGAACCCCTTTTCCTTCTAAAGCATTTAAATAGGCTGGAAGGGTAGCCACTAAGGTTTTTCCTTCTCCTGTTTTCATCTCTGCAATACGTCCTTGGTGTAAAATAATTCCACCAATCAATTGTACACGATAATGACGCATGCCTAAAACACGGGTACCTGCTTCTCGAACAACAGCGAAGGCTTCTGGAAGAATATCATCTAATGTTTCTCCCTGCTCTAAACGGTTTTTAAATTCATTTGTTTTTGCTCTAAGTTCTTCATCGGATAAGGTTTCCATCGTTGGTGCTAAGGCTTCTATTTCATCTACGATAGGCTCTATTCTTTTGATCTCTCTTTCACTGTGACTGCCAAATAACTTTTCTAAAAAACCTAACATTTACTCACCTTCTACTTCTCTTATTTTAATGGTCATTTTTCACTATCTTCTATTATAGCCACCTATCTCCCTATTGTATAGTGATATTATTTGCTATTTTTTTATTTTACCATTTTATACGAAACTATTCAAGAAATTCACTCTTCTCTTCTTTTTTATTCATATAAAAAGAGACGATTCTTAATTAATCGTCTCTTTTTATACATTTTGTACATAATATTTATTTCATGAATTCTATTTTTTAAAACTCAGGTTCTATTAAGCCATAAGTTCCATTTTTTCTTTTGTAAACTACATTAATATCATCGGTCTCTGCATTACGAAAAACAAAAAAGTTATGACCTAACAAGTCCATTTCTAAACAGGCGTCTTCTGCATGCATCGGTTTCATATCAAAACGTTTTACTCTTTGAATCTTAATGGCTGGTTCTTTTTCTCCATCTTCTTCTGCAAACATAGTCCCTGATACAAAAGCATCTTGAAAAGTATCCGTATGACGGTATTTGGCTCTTAATTTATTTTTATGTTTTAATAGTTGTCGCTCTAATACATCTACAACGGAATCAATAGCAGCATACATATCAATATCTTCAACTTCCGCTCGTAAAATACTACCCTTAATAGGAATGGTGACCTCAATAATATGCCTTAATTTTTCTACACTCATAGTTACTTGTGCTTCTAAGTCGTCTACTAAAAACTTATCTAATTTGGATAATTTATCAATGACTCGATTTTTTAGTGCTTCTGTTACTTCAATGTTTTTACCTGTAATCGTATAACGCATATCGATCGACTCCTTTCAAATGTGTAAAAAAGGAAGATCCTTTTGGATTTATCCTATAATTATATATTCGCTAAAAAAACTAAAAATCCTTTTTATTCTGGCTAATTATTTTATAAGACTTTGCTAAAAAAGAGTTTGGTCCGTTCTTCCTTGGGATGATTAAATACTTCTTTAGGTTCGCCCTTTTCAATAATTTTTCCTTCATCCATAAAAAACAAACGACTTCCTACTTCTTTTGCAAATCCCATCTCATGGGTAACAACCACCATGGTCATTCCTTCTTGGGCTAACTCTTTCATGACTTCTAATACTTCTTTGACCATCTCTGGATCTAAAGCTGAAGTAGGCTCATCAAATAACATAATGTCCGGCTCCATGGCTAAAGCTCTTGCAATGGCAATCCTCTGTTTTTGTCCGCCTGATAATTTATTAGGATATTCTAAAGCTTTTTCTTGGAGCCCAACTTTATCCAATAATTGATAGGCTCGTTCTTCTGCTTCCTTTTTTGATTGATGCTTTAATTTCATCGGTGCTAATGTGATATTTTGAAGAACGGTCATATGGGGAAATAAATTGAAATGCTGAAAAACCATACCTACTTTTTGTCTAATTTTATTAATGTCTGTTTTGGGATCCATGATATCGACCCCTTCAATCCATATGTGACCTTGGGTAGGTTCTTCCATACGGTTAATGCAGCGTAATAAAGTCGATTTTCCTGAACCACTGGGTCCAATGACAACGACTACTTCTCCTTTTTTGATTTCTTCATCAATTCCCTGTAATACTTTTAAATTATCAAATTGTTTATGCAGGTTTTGAATTTTAATCACTGACCTTCATCTTCCTTTCCACAATCCCCATAAAATACGTAAAGACTGAAGTTAATAGTAAATAAATAAGGGCAACCGCAAATAAAGGTTCAAAGGCTCGGAAAGTTTGGGCGCGGATATTGTCCGCTCCTCGCATTAAGTCTGCAGCTCCGATCCAACCGACAATGGATGTTTCTTTTAAAAGTACAATAAATTCACTGACAAGAGCGGGTAGTATGGTCTTAACTGCTTGTGGAATAATAATGTGGTACATTGTCATCCCATAAGACATTCCCAAAGATCGAGCTGCTTCTGCCTGTCCTTTATCCAAGCCTTGAATCCCTGCTCGAATAATTTCTGCAATATAAGCACCACTATTAATTCCAAAAGCAATCCCAGCAATGATAATTTTGGGAGCTGCCATGGAACCAAATACCACATAATACATCAGTAATAACTGTACCAAAGCTGGGGTTCCGCGAATAATCATAACATATGCTTTTGCTATAAAAGATAAAGGATTAAAAGCAGATAACTTTTTTAATCTTGGATTGGAAATAAAAGAAAACGGTTGAAAATTAGAAATTCGAAGAAGAGATACAAAAATTCCGATCATTAAACCAATAACTGCTGATAAAGCAGTTACACCTAGAGAAAACCATAACCCCTTTACTAAATACATATATCTTTGTTTCCCTAAAAAAATCTCACTAATTGTCATTTTTTCACCCCATCTGTACAAATCCTATAGGTCTTATTATACCAAGTTTTTTAGCAAAAGTAAAAGGTTAGCAGCATTTCTTGCTAACCTTTTACTTTTTTTATTAATAGTCATGGAATTAGTCTTCAAAATATTTTTTTAATAATTGATCATAGGTTCCGTCTTCTTTAGCCTTTTTTAATGCTGCATTGATCTGGTCTAATAGTTCTTTGTCACCTTTTTGAACTGCTGCTGCATATTCTTCTTGGGTCAATTCTTCTTCTAACATTTTAATATCTTCATTTTGTTCTAAAAATCGTTTACAAGGTTCAAGGTCCAAAATAATGGCATCTATTTTTTTGTTTTGTAATTCTAGCACTGCAGCATAAGGAGCAGGGAATTGAACCACTTCAGCTCCTTCAATCTCTTGAGCTAAACTATCTCCCGTTGTCCCTAATTGAACGCCTATTTTTTTATTTACTAAATTATTTGAGTCTTTAATTTCATTATTGTCTTTATGAACTAAAATCATTTGACTTGCAGTAAAATAAGGATCGGAAAAATCTGCATTTTTTTCTTTTTCTGGCTCTACTGTTAATCCTGCTAAAATAAAATCTATTTTTCCTGCCTGTAAAGCGGGAACTAAACCATCAAAAGCCATATCTTCAATTTGAAGTTGTACTCCCATCTGTTCTGCAATGTACTTTCCTAAATCAATATCAAATCCTACTACTTCTTCTCCTTCTCTAAATTCAAAAGGAGGAAAGTCTGCATTGGTTCCTAAGATCAATGTCTTACTATCTCCTTTTTTTGTTTCTTGCGAATTTCCACAGGCACTTAATAAACCTATACATAAGAGCATCATGATCATCATACTTATTTTTCTTTTCATTGTATTCTCTCCCTTTATTTATGTTCTCTTTCTTTACTGTATAATTATACACTCAAAAGAATAATTAGTCAAGAGTTTTTTATATAAAAATAAAGAAGCTAAAGATATTTTTTCCTATCTTCAGCTTCTAACCTTTCTATTTTGAAAGTTCTTCTAATCTTGTGAGTATTTTTGTTACTTGACCTTTGGACGCTAAAAACTCGGATGTTCCGTCACGAAATACAGCATAAAAATCTCGATTGTATGGCACATAATCAACAACTACTTGTTTAGGATCTACATTGAGGGTAAATGCCATGCTTACTTCTGGACTTTCTTCCAAAGTTTCTTTATTTTCAGCATCAACCATAATTCCAATTAATGATTGATACAATTCTTTAAATGGCTTTTCTTCCACCTCTTTGTTATTAATAAAGTAAGTGGTTATGGTTTCGTCTTCTTTTCCTTCTTCTTGTGCCTTTTTAATTTCTCTTTTTAACTGGATGGAATAATCTTTGTCTTTGGTTTGAATTTGAATCTGATCTACAAAATCAATATTTACAATATAAGCAAATTTGTCTACCACTGCAAAAGGTTCCAAGGTATATAAAATTTCTAAAGAACTTTTTTTCATTCCATAAACGGCTGGTCTATCTGCTAATTTAAAATAAAGATTATCGTTATCATACTCGTTACCAAAGAGAAGATGAACTTCTCCCTCTTCCATATCTTTCATTTGTAAAATCATAGAAGGCTGATCTAATCCATATTTTTTTAAATCTTGAGGGTAATCCTCAATAAAATCTTGAACTTTAAAAGAAGGAATTTTTTCTAATTGCTTGCTAAATTCTTCTGTGTTGATGGTATGAATCTGACGGTAGGGTTGTAACATATTCCAAATGCCAACACCATAAGCCTTGGCTTCACTTTCTTCTTCATTTAAAGCAATTTCTATGGTAGGTTGTTCCTGTCGTTCTAATTTAAAATAACTCAACTGTTGAGTGTCAACATTAGGTAGTGAACGATCTCTAAAATCTTCTAGAGAAGCAGTAAAATGATTTCCATGATTCATCCACACCGTATATACTTTGGGATCTTCTTTTACCATCAAATAATATGTGTTTTTAGCTGGCGTTTGATTCCCCACATAGAAAACTTTTTCTGTTCCGTCTTTTAAAATAACTGTGGCGATTGCTAATGGTTTTTGAAGTCCATATTTATCTAAATCCTGTGGATTTTCTTCTACAATTTGTTCTGAATACATATTACTAAAACTATATTCCAAATCTTTCACACTACTCTCATCTAAGGTGATAGAAGAATCACCATTAACAATCCATCCGTCTTCTCCTCTTTCAAAAAGTAATGTGTTTCCTTTGCTTTCTAAAATCATCTTAACCGCGTCTTCACGATCATGTTGGGATAAGGCTATTTTTCCCTCATTGACTTCTGCTGGTACATCCTCTTTAGGAGGACGCTTTGTTAAATAAATAGATGTCCCAATCAAAGCTACAAGCAAGAGACCTAATAAAATAAGAGTATGGGATTTTTTCATCGATGTCTCCTCCTCAACCAAACAATTAAGCCTGCTACTAACACTAC
>JAAYNZ010000164.1 GCA_012520595.1 Candidatus Epulonipiscium sp.
AAGAAAATAGGAGCTACGATTCTTCCTACATAATGGAAACCAATAGGAGCGTGCGGCATAAATTGAGCAATATGATCCAAAAGCATTAAAAAAGTCATACAAACTTTAAGTTGAAAGCCATTCAATCCTTTTTCTTTCATATCCCATCCCCTTACTTTTAAAAACAAATATTATTCTCTCCACTTTATAATATTTTCAAACACAATTTCAGCTCGTCTTTCCATGGATTCTGCTGTTGCAAAAGCTACGTGAGGAGTCAGTAAAGTATTAGGTGTATGTAATAAGGGATGATCAGAAGGAATGGGTGGTTCCATCTCAAAAACATCAATACCTGTTCCAGCTAACCTGCCTTCATGCAATGCTTGAGCTAATGCCTCACTATCTACCACAGGTCCTCGTGCTACATTAATCAAAAGAGCCGTTGGTTTTACTAACTTTAAATTTTCTTTATGGATCAAATGCTTAGTCTCTGGAGTCAATGGAGTATGAAGGCTAATGATATCACTTTGTTCTAATAATTGCTCTAAGGTAACATATTGGACGCCTTTTTTAACAAGTTCTACTCTTTGGGTCCGACTATAAGCTAGAACCTTACAACCAAAAGCCATGGCCAACTCTGCCACTCGACTTCCAATGGCTCCCGTTCCTACAACTCCAAACGTCTTACCATATAACTCATAACCAACTAGCCCTGCCTTTGTTTTTTCTTGGCGTGTTGCCTGATCACAAGCAGGAATATTTCGAAGTAATCCAAATAAGAGGCCAAAGGTAAGTTCTGTTACAGAGTGGGTGCTATATCCAGCTGCATTACAAACAGTAATTTCTCTCTCTTTACAAGCTACTAAGTCAATATGATCAAGGCCTGTAAAAGCAACGGAAATAAATTTTAATTGATTAGCAGCTCGAATCACCTCACCTGTTAGAGGACTATTGGCAATGATTAAGACATCTGCATCTGCTACTCTTTTCTTTGCCTCGTCTTCATCTTTTGCAATATGATCATAGATGGTTAAGGTATCCCCTCGATGGATTAAAGGTTCTGCTAACTGTCTAAGTTTCCTTTCTTCTACCGCCAATGGTTCTAATACCACAATATTCATAACATTTTCCTCCTTCTTCTTAACTCTGTCCTTTTTATTGTATGGCTTTTGAAGCCTTTGTGCAATAAAAAGAACGGGTAAACTTTAATTCTTGTCGGTATTGACTAGGACTTTTGCCCATAACTTTTTTAAATACTTTAGAAAATAAAAGAGGATCTTCATAACCAACAGAATGAGCAATATAACCAATGGGCAATTCTTCTTTTTTCATTAACTCACAAGCTTTATTTATCCGAAATTGAATTAAGTATTCTTGGGGGGAACGATGAAGTTCTTGTTTAAATAAAGTATATAAATAACTCCGGTGAAGTCCTATATGATCTGCCATATCTTGAATTTTCATTTTCCTCGAATAATTTTTTTCAATAAAATCGATGGCTCGTTTAATATAAAAAACACCTTCCTCTTCTCTGAGGATCTCATGTCCTTGCCGATGAGCTTCTTGGATGAGATAAGAAAAAAGGAGATGTAAATATCCTAATAGATAATTCTCTCTTCCCCAAGAATATTGTTTACTCTCCATCATCTTTTTAAAACACCATTGGATCTCATCCTGACAATCATAATTTAAAATAGGCCTTTCTCTACTCAACCCACATTGGCTTAAATAGGATTCTGCTTGAAGTCCGTTAAAACCAACCCAGACATAATGCCAGGGCTCTTCTTCGTCTGCTTGGTAATAAGTAAGAACATCTGGACAAATCAAAAACCCTTGCCCCCTTTGTAGTATATACCTGTTTTTCCCATCCTCATACCTTCCCTTCCCATCTAAAATATAATGAATCAAATAATGATCCCGAACAGCTGGTCCATAAAAATGAGAAGGCTTACATTGTTCTTCTCCCCATTGGTACATACTTAGATCACTAGCCATTTTACCTCTCCTTTTTCTTATAATAACTATACAACATTATACCATATAGTTCTAACATCTTGCTATAGACTTTACTTTTGATATCTTCTAGACTAAAGATAGATTCTAAATGGCTTTACTTATCTGCTTTGGAGTTGAAAA
>JAAYNZ010000165.1 GCA_012520595.1 Candidatus Epulonipiscium sp.
ACTTTGGGCCTTGCAATTAGAAGAAGGATGTTATCAAAATCTTGGTTTAGCGAAAGCTTATGGATATGGTCGTGTAAAAATAAATCAAATACAGCTTAAAGTAGAAAATTTAGCGAAAAAGTATAGATCTCTTTCTTTTCATTATAGGGAAGATAGAGATTCAAAGGAATACATTGAAAAGTATAAAAAATATTTTTCAAATCAATATAAAGAAGCGTTGAAAGGAAAGAATATAGGACAGCATCCCTCAGTACAGGAATTAATGTATATTAAATCAAAAGTTATTTCATTGGCCCAAGCCAATGAGTATCGATATATGGTTATAGATGGTAAAAATAATGAGTTTAAAAATAAAAAGGTATTACCTAGTATTCTTGAGTATGAAAACGCTTTACAGCAAAAGAAAAATGGAAAAGGAACAAGAAATCAAAAACAACAAAGACAAACATACAAATCGCAAGGAAATTTTACGTCTGCCTCTAATCATAAACAACAAAGAGGAAATTTGAAAAATAGAAGTTTAGGTAATCAGTTAAGTAAGTTTTTCTAAATCTTATTTTTCAGTATGATTTCTCAGATACGAAGAGGGAGTAGGAAAGGAGTATTTTATGGCCAAAGTGTTAATTAGCCCCATTGGAACAGGATACAGGATAGGAGAAGGACCTGGAGCCTATAAGGTTGCTCAATATCGGTTTGAGGAAGACGATCAGACCTATACTACTTCCTTTATAGCAACTGCTTTGGCAGAGAAATTACAGGTCGATAAGATTCTTTTCATTGGTACAGCCAAATCCATGTGGGATGAAATATATTATTATTTTACCACTCAAGGGAAGCAAGAAATAGACATGAATTACTGGGATCAAATTTCAAACGCTAGTAAAAAGTCTGACCATTTACAAGAATGGATTACTCCAGAAATATTACAAAAAACCATGAAGGCAGTGGATCAATATTTACAATACAGTCATCCTAACTCCCAAGGGGGTTCTCGTTCATTAATCATTAAGTATGGCTTAAATGAAGGAGAACTTCTACATAATTTTGCTTTATTTATGGAATTAACAGATTGTTTAGAGAAGGGGGATCAGATTTATCTAGATATTACTCATGCTTTTCGTTCTATTCCTTTGTTTATGTATTTGATGGTAGAGTTTTTAGGGACATTACAACATAAAAATATTGAGATTCGAGGATTGTATTATGGGATGCTAGAGGCTCGTAGAGAACTAGGATATGCACCTATTGTAGATCTGAAAACAATCTTAGATCTTTCCAAATGGATCCGTGGATCTCATGAATTTATTCAATATGGAAGTGGGTATGTAATTAGTGAATTAATCAAAGGAGAAGCAGGAGAACAGAAAAATTTGATAAAAATTGCTGAGGATATTAACGATATTTCTGAATTAGTGAATATTAATTATTTAACCGATTTACGCATGAAGATCCAACAGCTTCGTCGGCGAATGGATTCTTTAGAGATCGTTTCAGGGATTACATCCTACATTTTACCTCAAGTAAAAGAATTTATTGTACAATTTACTCACATTCATAAAGATTCTTTATTTCAGCTCGAGTTAAGCAATTGGTACTTTAAAAATAAAAGATATGGATACGGTTATATTTGTTTAGTAGAGTCCATCTTAACTCATTTCTGTGAAGTATATCAGTTAGACATAAAAGATTATAAACAAAGAGAACGAATGAAAGAGATTGTAAAGCAGCGAAAGCTATATTCTAGATTAGAAAAACTGTCTCAATTAAGTATTGCTTACTGGGAAATCAATAGCATTCGCAGACAAATAGCTCATGCAGCGTTTTATGAAGGGAAAAATAATTCTTTTGAAGCTACGATTCAGCAGGCAGAAAAATATCATGGGAAAGTGCGAGAATTGTTAACGAGTCAGGAACTATTAAAAATAGATCAGATGATCCCATTAGAAGATATTTTGATTTCAAAGAGGGGGCGATCATATGGCTAAAAAACTAATTAGTTTTTTAGGAACGAATAAATATGTACCAACGACATATCAATTGTATGAAGGAGAAGAGGGATCCTACACTAGTTCTTATATTCAAGATGCACTGATTCATATTTGTTGTAAAGATTGGACTACAGAAGATGAAGCTATTATTTTTATTACGGAAAAGGCCTATATAGAAAATTGGGATCATCCGACGGATGAAGAAAGAAGATTAAAAGAAGTATTGAAAAAAGGACCTCTTTCTTATCGTCCTATTGAGATTCCAGATGGGAGAACGGAAGAAGAAATATGGGAGATTTTTGATTTGGTTTCTGGGCAAATAGGAGAAGGGGATCAGATTATTTTAGATATTACTCATGGTTTTCGATCCATTCCATTATTAGCCATTGTGATTTTAAATTATGTAAAGGCAGCAAAAAATGTGAAGATATTAGGGGTATATTATGGTGCATGGGAATCAAGGGATACAACTGTTACTCCTAATCGAGCTCCTATTTTCGACATGACTCCCTTAGTAGAGATGCAGGAATGGGCCCAAGCAGTGAATACTTTTTTAAGATATGGAAATAGTGGACATTTAAGAGATATTTCTAAGCACCAATTAAATCCTCTATTAAAAACAGAAAAATGGGCCCAAAATACGAGAAGCTTTATTGAAAGCCTTTATCGTTTTACAATGGCTATTAATACCTGTAGAGGGAAATCCATTCAAGGGGTTGGGAAGGCAAATGAAAGATCCATTATGTTTGCTTTTCATGAATTACAGGAAAAATTATCGATTTTAAATGAAAGTGATGAAAGTTTAAAACCGTTAATGCCTTTATTATCGAAAATAGAAAAGAGAATGAAACCTTTTCATGGTAAAGATATTTTACAAACAGGTTTGGCTACGATTCAATGGTGTATTGATCATGACTTAATACAACAAGGTTATACCGCCTTAGAAGAAACCCTTATTACCTATCTTTGTATACGATTTCAGCTAGATCCTACAAAGTATGAGGATAGAGAGCAGATAGTAGGTGAAGCCTTAGGAAGACGAATTCATAAATTAAAAGAAAACAAAAAGCAGAAAGAAGGCAACCAAGAAGAATCTGTAAAGGAAAATGAAGATTCAAATCAAATAAAAAAGATACAAGAAATTTATGATACATTAGAACCAGATTTAGTTACTCTTGCTAATAAAATTAAAGATAGTAGAAATGATATTAATCATTTTGGATTTACGAAAGAAGTAGCAACCTATAGCTATTTTCAAGAGAATATAAAGAAAGATTTCAAAAAACTTATGGATTTTATTGAGTTAGATGAACAAGAAGAAGTATCACATATGGATAAAAAACGAATGGTTTTAATTTTTTCTCATCAATTGACCCAAATACAAGAGGAAGATGCACGTTTAAATTGGGGAGTAGAAGAATTTATTCATTTACCTTTAGATTTGCAACAAAGATGGAGTAATATATCTCCTGTTACAGACTCCGTAGAAGAAAGCTTAGAAGATATTTTTAATTGGATTGAAAAAAATACAACGACCAATGATTATCTTTTAGTACAGGGAGAATTTGGAGCAACGTATCAAATGGTACATTGGCTTAAAAAAAGAGGATATGCTGTTCTTTACTCCACTACCCATAGAGAAGCCATAGAAAATGTAGGAGAAGATTCATCGATTATCATTACTCATAAAGTATCTCATGTACGATATCGAGAATATTAGAAATTATTTAGAAAAAATTTACAAATAAAAACGTATGTAAAGAAAAATCCTCCTTTTAGTTATGATCTACTTGACCAAATCATAACCCTCCAAGGAGGATTTACTTATGCAACAAAGTTTATTTTCCTATTAAATATTTTAAATAAGGTGAATGAATAGGAAAAACAATGACGGTTTCATCATTGATTGTTGTTTTATAGGATTCCAGTGCTCGGTACATATTAAAAAATTCAGGATCTTTTCCATAAGCTTCATTATAAATTCTAGCGGCTTCTTTTTCCCCATCAGCTTCGATGATTTTTGCTTCTGCTTCTGCTTTGGCTAACATTTCTGCAACCGTTCGATCTGTTTGGGCTCGGATTTTTAAAGCTTCGGCATCTCCTTGGGATAAATATTCTTGTGCCTTACTTTCCCTTTCGGATATCATCCGTAGAAATACAGATTGTTCATTTGTAGTAGGTAGATCTGTTCTTTTCATCTTTACGTCTATTAGCTTGATACCTGAATTGTTTTCCTCTAGAATTTTATTAATTTCTTCTTCAACCTTTACATCAATGGCTCCTCGGCTATCTTTTTCTGAATTAATAATTTCATCATAATTTAGTTTTCCTAATTCAGTTCGTATATTTGAATAAATAATATCCCCTAATCGATTTTCTGCACCTGTTAAGGTTCTAAGATTTTCAATCATAGCTTTTGGATCATATACTTGCCATAAAGCATAGTAGTCTACTAAGATTCTTTTTTTATCTAAAGTATTAATTTCTGCCGGAGGTACATCATAGATTAATGTTTTTTTGGGTAAAGAAGAAACCGATTGGACAAAAGGGATTTTATAATATAAACCAGGATTCTCTACAATAGAGACGACTTCCCCAAACTGTCTAACCACTTTATATTCATCGACTTTTACAATATAAACATTACTTAATATAAAAATTGCAATAATAACTATAGCAATTAAAGAAACAATTGTTTTAATAGGAAATTTACTCTTTTTTTCTTCTGTTTTACTTTTCTCTACAGCAGGTTCAAATCCATTCATTATTTTGCACCTCCCTTTATATTTTCAAGAGGTAAGTATTTGATTGTATTTGAATTAGAATCCTCATCCATAATATAGATTTTCGCTTTTGGTAATACTTTTTCCAATGTTTCCATGATCAACCGCTGGGTTGTAATATCTTTACTATTTACATATTCGGAATATAAAGCATTAAATTTTGCAACATCTCCTCTTGCTTGTTCGATTCGTGTGACTCTCTCTCCTTCTGCTTTACTAATTAACGCTTCTTTTTGTCCTTCTGCTGTATTAATTTTTTCATTTTTGTATTTATTAGCTTCGTTAATCTTTGTAATTCTTTCCTCTCTAGCAGAAGTTACTTTTTTAAAAGCATTGCTGACTTCTTCATTTGGCAAATCAACATCTTGTAAATTTACATTTACAATAGAGACACCTAACCCATAATCATTTACCAATGTTGTTAAATGGGAGCGAATATCATTCATGATTTCAGCACGACCATCTGTTAAGACATTGTCTACAGTGGTACTACCAATGACCCCTCGCAAGGCAGAAGAAGTAGCGTTATAAAGAATGTTGACAGGTTGATCTGTATTGTATAAAAAAGCAATAGGATCGGATATTCTCCATTGCACTTCTAAATCAGCTAAAATGATATTTTCATCCCCTGTAATCATTTTAGATTCATTTTCGTGAA
>JAAYNZ010000166.1 GCA_012520595.1 Candidatus Epulonipiscium sp.
CCTCTACTATCTACATACCTGATTTGTATCATATAATACTGCATGTATTAATACTTGTTTCCTTAATAAATATGATAATTTATTGTATTACTTCAACAAAATCAAAAATAGAAAAGCAAATATGAGTGTAATACAATAGATGATATTTAAAAGGAAACACTAAGTCTTGAAGAATTTAAAAAATCCATGAAAGGAATATATACCACTACTGTCAATAAGTCAACTCTGGATGAAATCATTAACAATATTCAAGATACTGTTGAAATAGTTGATATTATAAAGCCTGTCTATAACTTTAAAGCAAGAGAGTGAAGGATATGGATCATAAAAAACATTATATTGAAATTAAAGATGATAGGATTGCTTATACTGTAATTAAAACCAAGCGGCGAACAATAGGAATAACCGTTGACAGGAACGGTGAGGTTACAGTAGCCGTTCCTGTCTACATAAATGAAAAACAGATTAGGGAAATCATACAGAAAAAAACAGATTGGATTGTTAAAAAAGTAAGTGAAGCAAGAGAAAGGAATTCAAATACTATATTCAGAGAATTCGTGAACGGGGAAAAACTCTTATACCTTGGCAAAGAATATACCCTTGCAATAGTGGAAAAAGATTTAAGTAAGGCTGAAGTACATATGCAGGATGATGCTATTTCGGTATATATAACTCAGAAGTTATCAGAGGAAAGTAGAAAACAGGCGATAAAAGAAGCATTAATAAAATGGTACAGGCAACATTTTACTGAAATTGTTAAAGAAAGAATTGAAAAGTATTCTTTACAACTTAAAGTGGCTCCCTGTAAAGTGGTGATTAAAAACCAGAAAACCAGATGGGGAAGTTGCAGTAAAAAGGGCAATATAAATTTAAACTGGAGATTGGTTATGGCACCTATTGATATAATTGATTATGTAGTTGTACACGAATTGTGCCATTTAAGGATTATGAATCACTCAAAAGACTTCTGGAACCTTGTAGAGTCCATTCTGCCAGGCTACCATGAAAAACGGAACTGGCTGAAGGAATACGGAAATAGATTAGAACTATAAATTTGATAAAGCAATATATAGTATGGTAAAAAACTTAGTGGTTATTGGACGGAAGGTTACATAAATAAAGCCAAAGAACTTGAAATTATTCAAGAAAGAATCTTAGATGAAACACCTATGCCAGAACCAGAAATAGCAAGACCATCAAACAAGGAATTATGGTGGACTATATATCCTTATGTAAATAAGAGGTTGTATGAATATCTCCTTGAAACAGTTTTTGATTTTGCAAGTAATAGTAAACTAAAAACTGATAAATACGAAAATCCATTAGATGAATTTAACAATGGTTTTATACACCTAAATGACTTTGAAAATTATGTAACGATTGCTAAGAACTATATCAATGTACGGTATAATATTGACTATAGAAATTTAGATGCTGAGGCACCCTATTACAGCCCTATTGTTGTTAACCAAAATTTTAAAAAGGAAGTTGCTGATTATAAAACAAGAGTGTTATTTTATTTTAATCCTGAACATATATTGAATGGGATCGAAGATGAAAATTTAAGAGATTTAAATTCAATGTCTTATATGAAATTAAACGATTTATTAGATTTTAAAAACTTTAGATTATTAGAGGAATTAGACTTCAGAAAATAAGTCTTCAAAAATTTAAACATGAATACAGGTTTATGAAATAAACAAAATAAAGTATTTTATGAACAGGCTTAATGGGTGGGGTGATTAAGATTATTTATAATTTGCAAGGCGGAGATATGAGTAAAAAAAGCATATGAAATAAAGTTCTAGGAAAAGGATTTGAAATCACCATAAAGCTTCCAGTTGTAGAAAATGAATACTCAAATAACATAAATCTGGTATAATGTAACCATCGGAGCAGGAAGTGTCGTGACGAAAGATATTCCTGATAATGTAATTGCTGCGGGAAATCCATGTAGAGTAATTAGATAAATTTAGATAATGCTTAATATTTATAGAAGGGATAGGGAGAAAATAAATGAGCCATTGGTTTACCATCGAAGAAATTGATAGTATCACTTATGCTATTAGTGAATACGGACACTGGGAAAGAATGCATTCCTATCTTTTAATAGGAATGCATCATGCTCTTCTAATCGATACAGGATTAGGTATAGGAAATATCAAAAAAGAAGTTGAGTCATTGACTGATTTGCCTATAAAAGTTGTCACTACCCATGTTCATTGGGATCATATTGGAGGGCATCATTTATTTAATGATATCTTCGTTCATAAAGAAGATGTGGAATGGCTTAGAAATGGACTTCCTATACCGATGGATCAGATAAGAAAAAGTATAATGCAGGAACCTTTTAGTAAAAAGGTTCCTAAGGATTTTGATGTTAATCAATACAAGGTTTATACTGGAAATCCTACAAAGATATTACAAGATAATGAGATTATTGATATTGGAGAGAGAAAGATAAGGGTATTACATACGCCGGGACATTCCCCCGGGCATGTGTGTTTTTGGGAAGAAGAGAAAGGATACTTATATACAGGAGATTTAATTTATGCAGGAACTCTTTATGCGTTTTATCCAAGTACGAATCCTAAGGATTTTAAACATTCTGTAGATAGGATTAGTTGCTTAAAGGATATAAAGAAGATATTACCAGCACATCATGATTTAAATATACCAGTAGATATTATACAAAGAGTAAAATATGCTTTTGAATGGATAGAAAAAAAGAATTTATTAATGCACGGGAGTGGGGTTTTCCAATTTGAAGGATTTAATATAAAATTATAGAAGTTTACATAAAAGAGGAATCAATAATATTAAATCATATGATTTGATATTATTGATTGAATAGAATATAATAAAAAGTAGGTAGTGATAAGTGATAGAAGGATAAGAGGGGGAAGAGCGTGTCACAAATAACAAAGAAAGCATTGGCGGCATCTTTAGTTAAACTTTTGAACGAAACAACCCTTGATAAAATTACGGTAAAAGATATCGTCGATGACTGTGGTGTTAACCGTAATACTTTTTATTATCATTTTCAAGATATTTATGATTTAATGGATTGGATTTTTGTAACAGAAATTCAGAAAATAGTTGATGATGAAAAGATTTGCGATAATTGGCAACAGTGTTTTTTACAAATAGCTAATTATTTACTAGAAAATGATACACAAGTATACCACACATTTAATGCAATAAAATGTGAAGATTTGGAACAGTATTTATATAGTGTAACAGATAATTTAATGCTTCACTTTGTAAATGAACAGGCCAAGGGGATGAAGATTTCTGAGGAAGATCAAAAATTTATTGCAGATTTTTATAAATATGCTTTAGTAGGACTGGTATTGGAATGGATTCGTACAGGCATGAAAGAAGATCCTGAAAATATGATTAACAAAATTAGTAAGATATTCGAAGGTCATATTAAGAGTGTATTACATAATTGTAAAGAAGAGTAAGTTTTCTATACAAAAGAATGAAAATGTTTAAAAATTATACAAAAAAGATTCCTGTATAAATATTAGACAATAAAAGCGTGATGTACAAATTTTGTACATCACGCTTTTATTGTCTATGTTCAATGTTTTTATAGAGGTATACAATAATAATAAGAAGTTTTATTTTTCAAAGTATTCAAACTAAAAGGCAGGGGGAATGAATTTATGGATATGATCAATAAAATGAAACAGGTGAGTATTAAGAAAGCTTATGATTATCTTGATAAAGATCCAGATAAAAATATTCCCAAGTTGATGGATTGGGTCGATCGGTTTGCAAAAAAGGATCTTTTTGAGGGACAACGAAAGGCATTTCGTAAGGTAATTGAAAATCCAGATAACAACTGGTATCAATTGATGAAAAGTCTGTGGACAGATGTTGATGATGATGTACGTAAAAAGATGTTTGAAAATTTTATTTTAAATGCTAGTTTAATTGGTTGGCAAAAGCAAGAGGAATGCCGTGAAAAATACAATTGTAATATTCCTTGGGCCATTCTAATGGATCCAACATCAGCTTGTAATCTAAAGTGTATCGGATGTTGGGCAGCAGAATATGGGGATAAGTTGAGTATGGATTATGACACTCTCGACAGCATCATTAATCAAGGTAAAGAACTTGGGGTTTATTTTTATATCTATTCTGGAGGAGAACCATTGGTTAGAAAGAAGGATATTATTTCTCTTTGTGAAAAGCATGCAGACTGTATGTTTCTTTCCTTTACCAATGGAACATTAATTGATGAGGCCTTTGCAGATGAAATGCTCCGTGTTAAAAACTTTGTTCCTGCCATTAGTGTTGAAGGATTTGAAGAAGCTACGGATTTTAGGCGTGGCAAAGGTACTTTTGCAGCTGTTAAAAAGGCCATGGAAATTCTTAAAGCTAAAAAATTACCTTTTGGTGTTTCTTGTTGTTATACAAGTAAAAACGTTGATGTTATTGGTAGTGAAGAATATTTTGATAGTATCATTGAATGGGGGGCAAAATTTGCATGGTTCTTTACCTATATGCCAGTAGGAGTTGATGCTGTACCAGAGTTGTTAGCCACAGCTGAACAACGTGAGTTTATGTACCATCAAATTCGACAGTTTAGGAAAGAAAAATCCATATTCACCCTGGATTTTTGGAATGATGGTGAATATGTGGAAGGCTGTATTGCTGGGGGAAGACGCTATCTTCATATTAATGCCAATGGTGATATTGAGCCTTGTGCCTTTATCCATTACTCAGATTCCAATATAAAAGAAAAAACATTATTGGAAGCATTTCAATCTCCATTATTCATGGCTTATCATAACAATCAACCGTTTAACCAAAATCATTTACGTCCTTGTCCAGTCTTGGATAACCCAGGGCGGCTTACGGAAATGGTTGAGACATCAGGAGCACACTCTACTGAGTTTCTACATCCAGAAGATCCCAAAGATTTTTGTGATAAATGTGTAACAACAGCAGCCAATTGGGCTCCTGTGGCAGATAAACTTTGGAATATTAATAAATAAGCAAGAATATGGGTGGAGGAGTATGATGAATGAAAACATTTTTTACTTCTGAATCAGTTACATCCGGGCATCCTGATAAAGTATGTGATCAAATTGCAGATCGTATTTTAGACGCTATTTTAGAACAAGATCCTAAGTCACGTGTTGCTTGCGAAGTAACGGCTGTAACAGATAAAGTACATGTGATGGGTGAGATTACAACCCATGCTCGTGTAAATTATGAGGAAATCGTTCGTAAAACTATTGCAGATATAGGTTATACTGAGGAAGGACATGGATTTGATGCTCATACTTGTAAAGTTGAAATCAATTTACATAAGCAATCACCAGATATTGCTTTAGGCGTTGATAGAAATGAATTATTAAATAGTGGAGCAGGGGACCAAGGAATGATGTTTGGTTATGCTTGCAGCGAAACGCCTCACTTTATGCCACTTCCTATTGAATTGTCCCATGCTTTAACAAAAAGACTTTCTTCGATTCGCCAGTCAAAGCTTTTACCTTATTTATTGCCCGATGGGAAAGCACAGGTTACGGTAGAATATCGAGAAGGCAAACCAACAAGAATTTCTACTATTGTTGTATCAACACAACACCAGAATGAGGTTTCTATTGAACAATTACGAAATGATATTATCAATCATGTTATTTATCCAGCATTACCTAGTGATATGATTGATGGAGATACGGAGTTTTTTGTAAATCCAACAGGACGTTTTGTTGTGGGTGGTCCTGCCGGAGATTCTGGCTTGACAGGCCGTAAATTGATGGTTGACACATACGGTGGATATGCTCGTCATGGTGGAGGATCTTTTTCTGGAAAGGATCCAACAAAAGTCGATCGTAGCGGTGCTTATATGGCCCGATATATTGCAAAGAATGTTGTTGCAGCACAATGGGCTCAGTGCTGTGAAATTCAGCTAAGTTATGCCATTGGTTTAGCAGACCCTATAGGATTGCGAATCGATACCTTTGGGACAGAAAGATGGGATATAGAAAAGATACAAGCCATGATTGAAAAGTCCATTGATTTGCGACCGGCTGCCATTATTGAACGTTTTGGATTACGTAGACCCTTATATTCTCAGGTAGCATGTTATGGTCACTTTGGTGAAAATGCAAAAGAAATGCCTTGGGAACAAAAGGATCTTGCAAAAAATTGGAAAAATCAAATAAAGAAATAGTCATATAAAGAAAGGAAGAAACAGTCATAGGGATTCACATTTATTTTGACTGTTTCTTTTTTCATGAAAGGAATGAAGAGATTGAAAGAAAAATACTCTTGGTTAGGAGTGCTTCGAATGATTTTCCAAATCGCATCTTTGCTTTTAATGGTTGTTTTTTTATTTTTGGCCCTTTCCCAGAGGGAAAACATTACGGTAGAAACACTTTTAGACTATACTCCTCAAAATAAAGTTTTAGCAATATTACTCTTTATGGTTATGTATGCCTTTAAAAGTCTTTCCTTTGTTTTTCCTATGGCGTTGTTATTTATAACAGGAGGTATTTTATTTTCACCTTTTTTTGCCATCTTGATCAACACTTTAGGTGTGGCTATAAGTTTAAGCGTTCCATATTGGATGGGACGTCATTTAGGAGCCAAGCTTACCGAAAAACTAGCATTAAAATATGAGAAAATAGGAGAGTTGCAAATGTTGCAACAAGAGAATGATTTCTTTTTTTCCTATTTGATACGAGTAATCGGTATATTGCCTTGTGACGTAGTTAGTTTGTA
Source organism: Candidatus Epulonipiscium sp. (assembly GCA_012520595.1). Lineage (GTDB taxonomy): Bacteria > Bacillota > Clostridia > Lachnospirales > JAAYNZ01 > JAAYNZ01. Next base: position 6,745 of record JAAYNZ010000166.1, read on the forward strand.
TATGGGATCCATTGAAATATCCTATCCCCAATA
>JAAYNZ010000167.1 GCA_012520595.1 Candidatus Epulonipiscium sp.
ATAACGTACGTATATCTGGAGATACAAGAATAGGATTACAATAGCCCCCATCAATCCTCCCTAGGTGCATAATGAAAAACAAGAAAATAAACGACGCCTGGAAGCAACATGATATAAAGGTATCTATATTTTATCAGATTCTTCATGGTCTTATGTAACGGTTGCCTTAGATTTTTTTCTACATTCATTTCTGCATTCATCTTCATCAACTCCTTCTGACTCCTATTATAAAAACAATTTCTCTATCCTGTAAATAATCACAACTTTTCTTTTTGAAAATAGAACGAACCCCCTATTTAACAAGGATTTTAGCACAAATAAAAAGGCATTCTCATTTTTTGATCTAAAATAAAGTAAAGCTACCTTTTATCTTGAAAGGTAGCTCTACTTTATCTTCTGCCCTTTTTCCTTTTTTTCTGTTTTACGATGACTCGTAAAAACAAAAACAAGAAAATGCCAATCAATACATCGTCCTTATTAAAAATCTTTTTGTTGAGCTTTCGAAAGTTTTGAGGGGAATTGTCTTCATCTTCATGTAGAACCTCTTTATTATTTTGACTTTTATCTATATTGATATAACTTTTGTCCATGGTAGTTTCATACTCATCTAGGATCTTCTTCATGTTATTCATGGCATCTACCATTTCCAATCTTTTTTCTTCTTTTTTGAACCCGTATTCAAATAGGTCCTTTGCTTGATTCCATCGTTTGTTTTTGGGACTATTTAGTAAAACTGCAATCAAGTGGATCCCATTTTTAGTAGCTGTCCCTACTAAACATTCTCCTGCTGGTGTTGTAAAACCTGTTTTAAGCCCTGTAGCATAAGGATAATACGTCTCTAATGCAGTAGGATCTAAGAGTAAATTTGTATTGTTCCAAAAGAACTCTTTTTGGGTTCCTTGACCATTCTCAAGGGTATAGGATGATGTACCTACAATTTCACGAAAAATTTCATTTCTCATGGCTTCTCTGGCAATAAGAGCCAAGTCATAGGCTGTCGTATAATGGCCATCGTCATGATATCCATGGGGATTGATAAAATGAGTTTGCATGGCTCCGATTTCCTTTGCTCTTTGATTAGATAACTTAGCAAAATAATGAAATGCTTCCTCTAGGGAAAGATTGGAATCTCCTGTTTCTTTTTTAGCAATATAGTTTGCAATGGCTACTGCTGAATCATTTCCTGACGGAAGCATAAGCCCCAATAATAAATCTTTTAAATAGATCTGATCTCCTGGAATGTGTCCGGCCTTACTGGAATCTACAGGAACCATCTCAACCTCTCTTCCAATGGTGATACGATCATTTAAATCTCCCCGCTCTAAAGCAATAAGAGCTGTTAATATTTTTGTTGTGCTAGCAGGGTACATTTTTTCATAAGCATTTTTCTCATAAAGTAGCTTTCCTGTCTCTGATTCCATTAAAACAATGGCTTCTGTATCCATTCCGGAAAGGTCTACAATAATTGCCCCACTACAAAACAATAAAATCAATATGAAAATAAAGATCATAATAAAAGGTCGTTTTTTCTTCACTGGTCTACTCCTTTTAAAACCATTCTCATCTTTAAAGATGACTACAATAGATTATAAGATTATACCTTTACATTTTCTTATCTAGTCATAAAGGATAAAAAAAGGAAAATACCCTATCGGGATTTTCCCCCTTTTCAATTGTTTTTATTTATTTTTTAAGTTTTTTTAATTAAAATTTTGAATCATCAACAGAATCTAGCCATTCTTTAATAGGTCTTACAACTTCTTTAATGGTTCCACTTTCAAAAGGATTTTTTAAATCAGCTAAGGCTACTAACTCTAAGAAAGATTGGCTACCTCCTGCTTTGCAAAGCCGAATATAATCACTCCATGCTTTTTCCCGATTCTTTTGCGTCTTATCCCAAAATTGAAAGGCACAAACTTGAGCCAAAGTATAATCAATATAGTAAAATGGGCTAGAAAAAATATGTCCTTGTCTAAACCAGTAGCCACCTCTTTGTAAAAAATCATTTTCTTCATAATCGCGAAAAGGTAAGTATTTCTTTTCAATTTCTCTCCATTTATTTTTTCGCTCTTCTGGAGTCGCATGGGGATTTTCATAAACAAAGTGTTGAAATTCATCTACCGTAACTCCATAAGGAATAAAAGTAACAGCCCCACTTAAATGGCTAAACTTATATTTATCAACTTCCTCTCCAAAAAACAAATGCATCCATGGCCAAGTAATAAATTCCATACTCATAGAATGAATCTCACAAGCTTCTAGGGTTGGAAAATGATATTCTGGTATTTGAAAATCCCGGCTTAGATAGCATTGAAAGGCATGGCCTGCTTCGTGAGTCAAAACGTCCACATCCCCACTGGTTCCATTAAAATTAGAAAAAATAAAGGGAGATTGATATTCTGGAATATAGGTGCAATATCCACCACCTCTTTTTCCTTTCTTACTAACCAAATCCATTAAATCTCTTTCTATCATAAAAGTGAAAAAATCATCTGTTTCTTCCGATAGTTCATGATACATTTTCTTACCTTGTTCTACAATCCAAGAAGGTTCTCCTTTTGGTATGGCATTTCCTGTTATATATTCTAAAGGTTCGTCATAATATTTTAATTCTGCTAGTCCTAATCTTTTTCGTTGTCGATCTTTTAGTTCTACTACTAAAGGAACTAAGTCCTCATATACTTGTTCTCGATAATTAGCTACCATTTTTGCATCGTAATCTGACCGTGACATACGAGCATAACCCATCTCAACATAATTGGTATACCCTAATTTTTGAGCCATTTGGTGTCTTATCTTTACTAACTGATCATATATTTTATCAAAATTTGCTTCATTTTCCTCAAAAAAACCAATGTATGCTTCATAGGCTTTCTTCCTAGTCTTTCGATCTTGGGATTGCATAAAAGGTTGCATTTGACTTAAATTTCTTGTCTCCCCTTCAAACTCAATTTGAGCTGAAGCAATTAATTTATCATATTCTGTTATTAATTTATTTTCATTGATTACATCTTGTATGATTTCTTTAGAAAAGGTTTTAAGCTGAAGTTCTGCCAATGTAAAGACTTGTTTCCCCCAATATTCTTCTAATTGGGTTCTATATTTAGAACTTATTAACATTTCATAATACTTCGTTACCATATTTTGATAGATAGGCATGTTTTCATCAAAAAAATCTTGTTCTTGGATATAAAACTCATCTTCTGTATTAATAGAATGTCGAATGGATACCAACGTAGCCATTGTTTCTACCTGTGCTCGCAATTTATTAATTTCTACCATGACTTGATTTTGTTCTTCTACAGACTGGGCTTTTTCAAATTGATCTACTAATTGTTCAAATTGATCTTCAACTTTTTTTAAATCAGGTCGTTGGTATTGATAATTTTGAAATGTTTCCATTATGTATTCTCCTTCTAACTCTTTTTATTTTCCTTCGATTTCTTCCATAACCTTATTATTTACTAACCTTTTTAATTTCTTTCTCCATTCTATTTTTCATGTCGTGAATCAAATCACTAAACTTTCCTTTTGTCAGACTAGGATATATGCGTAAAAAGCGAATATGTCTCTTCCTTAAACGTAGATAAGCTCGCTCTTTTCGTCTTGCCAATAGAAGATCTTTGTCTTTAATTTTTTTATTTAATTCTGCTTTTATGGCTACTAATTCTTTTAATATCTTTCTAAATTCAATTAAAGAATTAATGGTCAAAGTAACATCTACCACAAAAACAATTAAAAGCAAGGTATACAAGTGTCCTTCTACAACTTCAGGAATGGCAAGAATGATTTTTTCGATAGTAGGATGTAAAATTTTCATTAAAAATACTCCCGCTATTCCCCAAGCTAAGGAAAATCGTAAACAAATATATCCTTTGATATTCAATGGTTCTTTTGAATAATCCCACCATTTTGTATCAAAAGCAAGTTCTAGGACATAACCTGTTACATACTCCAATAAGGTTGCTACCACCACTCCACCAACAAACAAATAAAGAAGGTTCCCTTGTAGTGGCGTTAAAAATAAAATCATTAGTACAGCCCCACTACCGTAAATAGGACACACAGGTCCATGTAAAAAACCTCTATTAATAAATTTTTTTTGTGTATAGATATGAAAAAGAACTTCTAAACACCAGCCTAAAAATGAATAGGCAATAAAAAAGAAAAATAGGATATGAATATCAAAATGCGGATTCAATGTATCCCTCCTTCCATGGATCTGCAAATTATAAATCCCCTACATGAATTGTATAATATTTTCATTCAAGTTACCATACCTTTTTCATTTTCCTTCTTTTAGATTTTCTAAGGAAATGATTTTTGAATATAACATCCTATTTATGTAAATACTTTTGGTAATACAATTTTAGGATAAGGTGATTACAATTATGACCCCAGCAAGAAACTATACTTTGTCTACATCCTTACAAAAAAATGTAGAAATCATAAAAGAAATTTTTCTTAATGATGATACGTTAATCCATAGGCCCTTTGAAAATCAACGGAATCCTGACTTAAAATGTTGTATTTTTTACATTGATGGCATGATCGATGCTAATATAATTAACAAAAACATTATTGTACCTATTACAAGAAACCCTGTTTTAAAAGCCGAAGGAAATATTATCAATCACCTTCAATATCAAATTATTACTTCCAATGAAATTCAAAAAACTAATGATACAAATCAACTAGTAACGGCCATTATTAGTGGGGATACAGTTCTTTTTGTGGAAGGCTTTCCAGAAGCTCTAATCATTAATACCAAAGGCTGGAAAACAAGATCCATTACAGAGCCTGTTTCAGAACGAGTTTTACGTGGTTCTAGAGAAGGTTTTACTGAATCTATTATTATGAATCTATCAATGATACGAAGGAAAATTCAGACACCAGATCTTAAATTTGAATTTTTAGTTCTCGGAAATCAAACGCAAACGAAGGCTTGTATCTGTTATATTGATGGAATTGTTAATAAAAAAATTCTTACTGAATTATACCAGAGGCTTGAAAATTTTAATTTGGATGGAGCTTTAGGAATTAACTATATACAAGAGTGCATCAAAGACCATCCTTTATCTCCATTTAAAACTACCGGAAATACAGAAAGGCCGGATATTGTTGCAGCCAAACTACTAGAGGGGCGCATTGCTCTTATTCTGGATGGTACACCTGTGGCCATGACCGTACCTTATCTATTTTTGGAATATTTTCAATCCAATGAAGATTATTATTTAAATTTTTATTTTGCCTCTATTGGAAGGTTATTGCGAATCTTAGGATTTATTATTACCACTAGCGTTCCTGCCATCTATCTTGCATTAGTCACTTTTCATCAAGAATTAATTCCTACGCCTCTTATTTTAAGTATTTCGGCTGCTAGGCAAGATGTGCCTTTCCCAAGCATCCTTGAATTAATCATTTTATTAACAACTTTTGAGATTCTACGAGAAGCCGGAACTCGTATACCTACTTATATCGGTCAAGCGTTAAGTATTGTAGGAGCTCTGGTTTTAGGTCAGGCAGCCGTACAAGCTCGATTTGTTAGTGCCCCTATTGTCATTGTTGTTGCACTTACTGGAATAACTGGATTGATGGTTCCTAGCCTTTCAGGTGTGGCCATCTTATCACGAGCATCCCTCCTTCTTCTCTCTGCTCTTTTAGGACTATATGGATATACTTTTGGTGTTACTGCATGGTTAATCCATTTGTTTCGTATTCATTCCTTCGGCGTCCCATTTACATTAGACCTTACTTCTTTTCATTTACAGGATTTAAAAGATACAGCTATCCGAGCTCCTTGGTGGTATATGAAATACCGTCCTAAACAGATTACTTTCAATCGTCGTAGAATAAAGTCTGATTAAAAACCTTGGGAGGTAACATACAGTGAAGAAGAATGCTTTGCTCTTTAGTATTATGCTGATCACCATGCTTTTACTTTCTGGGTGTTGGAATTATAGAGAGATCGATAAGCTTGCTATTGTTTCTGGATTAGCCATTGATAAAAATGCTCAAGGAGATCAATTTTTACTGACAGCAGAAATTATTGATCTAAAAGAAACAATGACCCAATCAAAAATCGCTTCTAGAAAAATTGAAGCGAAAGGGGAATCCATTTTTGATGCCATGCGAAATATGATAAAAATCTCAGCAAAAAAATTATATTGGAGCCATGCCAAAGCTATTGTTGTCAGTAAAGACGTGGCAACACAAGACATTGTTTCCATCGTAGACTGGATATCTAGAGATCACGAAGCTCGAATTACGCTCAATCTTTTTGTTTCTAAAGAACAAACAGCAAGTGAACTTCTATTTCAACAAAGTGTCACCACAGACATACGTTCTTTTGAAATGGAAGATATGCTTATGGGAAATCGCAGTTTATCCAAAGCTCCTAATGTAAAGGTATATGAATTCATGAACGATCTCTCAGAAGAAGGCATCTCTGGAATATTACCAGCCCTTGGAATTACTATGAATATGGATGAAAAAACCGCTGAATTATCTGGAACAGCTGTCTTTAAAAAAGAGAAATTCATTGGATTTTTAGATGAAGAAGATTCAAAATTTCTCCTTTTTGTAAAAGATAAAATAAAAGGTGGTGTGTATACTATTAAAGTAGAAGAAGAAAGTCCCAACGAAATCATTACATTAGAAATTTTTAAAAACAAAACCAAAATAACCCCCGTTTATAACAATGATATTTTGTCAATAATGATTTCTACTACTACAGAAGTTGCTATTGAAGAACAAAATACCACAAATAATTATATTGATGAAGAAGGAAGAAAAAAACTTATCTCCATAGCCGAAAAAACACTCGAGCAAGATGTTGAAAATACAATTAAAAAAGTACAACAAGATTTTGGATCTGATATTTTTGGATTTGGAAGAATAGTCAAGGCTGAAATGCCTTCCTTGTGGAAAACAATGGATAAAAAATGGGATACCATTTTTAAAGATTTGGAAGTACATGTGAACTCTGAAATAAAAATCAAAAATAGTTCCCTTACTTCAGCCCCTCTTAAAGTAGGTGATTAAAAAATGCTTCTATTTACCTTATATTCATTATTCTATCTCTTATTTATCTTCCTTGAGCTCATCCCTTTTTATAAAGAGAAAAAAAGAAAATTATTTTGGGTATATTGCTCCCTTTTATCTTTATCTTGGATTTTACTTTTATTGATTAGTATTGGAATAACAATTCCAAGTCCTGCTGTCTTTATAAAAAAAATAGTAACTACTATCTTTAACCTATGAAATTTTATAGATATCCATGTTGAAAATCAATATGCATCCAAAAACTTAGGAGTGAAATTTTTATGAAAAAAGAAATCATCTCAAGTAAACAAGCTGTCATGATGATACTCATGTTTATGATTGGAAGTACTTTGGTTATAGGTGGTTCTAGTACAGCAAAACAAGATGCTGGGATTGCCATTTTTCTTTCCATATGTATGGCCTTTCCCATCTTTTTTATCTACGCAAGGCTCCTACAACTTTTTCCCAATAAAAATCTATTTGATATTATTGAACAAGTCTTCGGTAAGTTTATAGGTAAAATCATGATTGTATTGTTTTCTTGGTACTTTTTCCATTTAGGAGCTTTGGTTCTTCGAAATATTACTGAATTTGTTCAGATCGTTTCCTTTCCTGAAACGCCTCAATTTTTTGTTGCTTTTTGTATAGGGATATTATTAATTTATATGATTTACAGTGGCCTTGAGGTATTAGGACGATTCATCGAATTCATACTTCCTATTATTCTAGTTGTCATTATCAGTACCATTGCCATCTCTTTAGGTAAAAGCAATGTTACCAATCTCAAACCCATGCTTTATAATGGTTGGCAACCGATTCTAAAAACAAGCTTTTTACTCCTTACCTTTCCTTTTGCTGAAACCATTATTTTTACTACAATTTTTGATTCTTTACCTGCAAAAACCAATCCCTATAAGATCTATTTTTTAAGTTTACTCATGGGAGGATTTTTGCTACTTGTTATCGCTCTTCGAAATATTTTAGTTTTAGGAACTTCCAATATATTTAATCATTATTTTCCAACCTACTCTGCTGTTCTTGTCATTAGCATTGGTAAATTTTTAGAACGAATTGAAATCATTGTATCCATTGTTTTCATATTATCAAGCTTTGTAAAAACCAATCTATGCTTATTGGGAGCTAGTATTGGTTTTTCGAAAATTTTCCATTTTGATGACTATAGACAAATTACTGCCCCACTATGTTTCTTGATGTTAATGTTATCTTTTATTCTTTATCATAGCGTAATGGAGATATTTGAATGGTTAGAAATATATCCTTATTATGCAATCTTTTTTCAAGTAATCCTTCCTGTTTTACTTTTAATTGTTGCTGAAATAAAAACTCGACTAAGTATGACAAAAAAAGGCTCTCCCAGTTGACATTACCAATACATCTTGTTACACTTTTATTAAAATGATAAGGAGAGACAACATGAAAAAAAGGAACCTTGAACCTAAAAAGATTGTTATTATTGGTGGAGGGGGAGCTGCAAAAGAAGCCGCAGTAGCAGCTCGAAAACAAGATCCTACTTGTTCCATCACTATCCTAGCAGAAGAATCTTATCTGCCTTATTATCGTCCTTTTTTGACTGAATACCTATCTCATGATATCAATGAAAAACGATTTTATTTAGCTGATGATACATATTACAGAGAACATCATATTGATATTTATCTAAATGATCCAGTAATCTCCATTCTCCCTGAGGGAAAAAAAGTAATCACTGCATCCCAAAATCATTACGCCTATGACCAACTCATTTTGGCTATAGGAAGTTATAACTTCGTACCTTTTCCACAAGCCTTGCAAAAAAAAGGAGTCTTTTCTATCCGAACCTATGACGATGCAAAAGAAGTAAAGGAATATACAAATAAGGTCAAAAAAGCAATTGTCGTTGGCGGAGGATTATTAGGCTTAGAAGCAGCTTGGAAACTCCTGACGAAAGGTATGGAAGTAACTGTCATTGAATTAATGGACAGAATTTTACCTTTACAGTTGGATGCTATTTGTTCTGAGTATTTCAAACAAATCATTGAAGCAAAAGGGGTTCATTTGAAGTTAGGTAAAGCAGTCAAACAAATCCTAGGTGATGAACTAGTTTCTGGTGTAGAATTAGATGATGGAACCATACTTCCTTGTGACTTGCTTCTCTTTTCTGTTGGTATTCGTCCTAATATTGATCTGGTCAAAAATACAGGC
>JAAYNZ010000168.1 GCA_012520595.1 Candidatus Epulonipiscium sp.
AGTAAAAGTTACAGCAAAATCCAAGGGAACTGCTGATCTTTTATTCTATATTACAGGAGATACTCCAGAGGAAGCCATTAAAAAAGTAACCATTACGGTTGAATCTGCTTCTGGATCTACAGATACTGGATCTACCAGTGGAACAACTCCTTCTACACCAGTAGTAACACCTGTTGAACCTGAGTTAGATGACAAACAGCCTACAGATATTTCTGCTGCTGATGAAGAGGTTGTAAATGCAATTGAAGCAGGAAAAAAGGCAGCATTAGAAGCAGAAGTAGCGTTACAAAAAGCAACCAGTGCAGATGTACAAAAAGCCATTGCTAAGGGAGAAAGTGCTTTAAAACAAATTGCACAAGCAATTCCCAATGCAACCTCTGATGAAGTAGTTAAATATGGAGTAAACCAATTAGGGGTTAGTGCAGAACGTCTTGTTCTTGCCAGCAAAGATATTAAGACAGCAACAGCTATCATTGATATCTTAGCAAAAGAAGTTAATGTATTGTTGCAAAATCCTGCTATTAAAGGTTATGCAATGAAAGATTTAAAAGCAGATACAGCATTCGTTGCTAGTCGAGCTTTAGAAAAAGCAGGAACAGTGACTATTTCTACTAAAGTAAATAAAGATAAGGCAATAGCTACAATAACAAAAACAGCTGATGTGGAAGCAGTACTAAGCGAAATCAAACAAGGGGCTAATGAGTTAGATAAAATTTTACGACCTCTTGGTATTAAAGTAGCACGTAAAGTAACTTTAAAAGTAGATGTAGCTCAAAACGTAGCTAAGGTAGAAACAAAAGTACCTGCGGATGTTTTCCAAAAGGCAGAAAAGGTAGTTCAATCCATGGACTTTGTTTTTCCTTTTGCTAAAATTAATTTTCCTGTTGATGCTATAAAAAATATAGACGATGGAAAAGAATTTAGCCTACAAGTAGAAAGAAAAGATACAGGAAACAGCTTTATCTTATCTGCTATGCTAGATGGAGAAAAGATCACTCAATTTGAAAAAATGCTTATGATTCAATTAGCACATACATTAAGAAAATCTCAAAACTTGGATCATGTAACTGTTGTTTATGCACCTGCATTCCAAAATATGGGAGCTACAGTAGGACAAAAGGTGGCTCGTTTTGAGACGGATCATTTTAGTACTTATGTAATAGCAGATAATGCTAAAACTTTCATAGATGTTCCTAGCAATCATTGGGTAGCACCTTATGTAACTTCTATGGCTGCTAAAGGCGTTATCAGTGGAGTTACAGAAAATCAATTTGCTCCTAGCGTAAATGTTACAAGAGCAGAGTTTGCTAAATTGATTGTAGAAACTTTAGGATTACCATTGGAAGATAAGGTAACTTTTGCTGATGTGAAACCAGAAGATTGGTTCTATTCCTATGTAGGAGCAGCAGCTAAAGCGGGTATTGTTGTTGGAGATGGAGCTAAATTTAATCCAAATGCATCCATTACTCGAGAAGACATGGCAGTTATGTTAGGTAGAGCCATTATTCACCAAGGTGGAACCCTAAAAGATGCGGCAGCTAAAATTGATCTTTCTATGTATGTAGATGGAGCAGAAGTTGCAGATTATGCAAAGCAAAGTGTAGCAGCCATGACAAGCTATCTTTTCATGGAAGGAAAAGGAAATGGGGAAATGGATCCAAAAGGAAATGCTCGTCGTGAAGAAGCTGCAAAAGTAATCTATATGTTATTTAATTATTAATATTACAATTACAATACAGATAGGGATAAAAGATTCCCTATCTGTATTTTTATGTTATAATAAGAATAAAAAATGTATATTACATAGGAAGGAAGATTTTAGCATGAAATACAAAAGAAGAATGAAAGTGATGGCAGGTGTGATAGGAGCTTTTATGTTCTTGCAACCCATTTCTGGTGTATCATCTATATATGGGGCTTCTCTTTCTACAGCATATGAAACCTTAAAAGGAGATTATAGTGAATTTGTAGATCGAATGAAGCAAGGAGGAGCTAGTGAAACACAAATCCAATCTTTCATTGAAGATATTGATGCCCAAGTACAAGGAGAAACCATTACCCAAGACAATGCAGATGAAGTTCTGTTAAATACCATATTAGATGTTGTTATGTGGGGAAAACACGAATCCATCTTAACGGCTTTAATGAATGAATTTGATGATGAAATTACATATATGCAAAAAAATAAAAAGTTATCTCCTAATTTAGCACCTATAAAAAATGCTGTAGTGAAACAGATTGTAACAGATGGAAGTAATAAAGGAGGAAATTCTGGTCAGGGGCCGAATTCAGGAGGACAGCAGATACCACCTGCAATAGAAGAAAAAGATGATAAAGTGGAAGAAGGATTATGGGAAACCTTGGATTTTCTTTTAAAAGAAGTAAATACGCTATATGAATCTACAAAAATAGGTAAAGGTTTTGGGTATTATACCAAGGAAGCAAAAGAAGCTTTGAAGGAAACTTGGAACTTAGTAAAAAAACTGCAAGATCAAAAGGAAAAAGGAAAGATTACGAAAGAAGAACTGCAAACAGTCATTCAGTTATTAGAAGAGAAGAAGGAATGGTTTTATGAACAAATGGATCAAGGCGATATAGCAGATCATTGGTCTAAAAAATATGTACTTTCTCTTGTAAAAGAGCAAAAAATGAAAGGATATCCTGATGGTACTTTTCGTCCTGAAGAAGGAATGACCCGAGCAGAGTTTGCAACAGTACTTTGTAACATTCTTAATTTAGAAATCAAAGGAAAAAAAGAATTTGCTGATACAAGTAACCACTGGGCTAAAGGACAAATTTCAGCAGTATATGAAGCAGGAATTGTAAAGGGATATGGCCATAATTTTAAACCAGACGAATTGATTACTCGAGAAGATATGCTAGTCATGGTAACAAGATCTATCCAATTGTTACCTAAAGAAACAAATCTTGTTTTTAAGGATGAAGAACAAATTTCTTCTTATGCAAAAGAAGCCATTGATCAAGCTGTAGCCAATGGTATTTTAAGTGGATATGAAGATCAAACATTTCGTCCTAAAGCCATTGCCAAAAGAGGAGAAGTGGCTAAAATTATATTTTTAATTGTAAAGGACCATCTTTAAACAATAAAAAGGCCGCTTTTAAAAGGGCCTTTTTTTATGTGCATCTATCTTTCCAATGATGGACAAGAGGAATAAATAAAGAGGATTTTGAATATAAATAAAGATAAAAGGTATTAAAACATACAAAGAAATTTAAATTGAAATAAATAAAAAAAAGCATTATAATAAAAGCAGAAATGAAGAAAAAGCCTTCCTAGTGAAAAGAGGTGAACCATTGAAAAAAGGTTTAATACAAATATATTGTGGCAATGGTAAGGGAAAGACTACGGCTGCTATTGGACAAGGGATACGAGCCTTAGGACATGAATTAAAGGTTATTATGATTCAGTTTTTGAAAGCGACTCCTACGGGAGAAGTTGCCATATTAAAAAAATTAGAACCAGATTTTAAAGTGTTTCGTTTTGAAAAACCTAGAGATTTTTTTTGGAACTTAAATGAAGAACAAAAAAAAGAGTTAAAATATGAAATTTTGAATGGAATCAATTTTGCTAAAAAAGTCTTAGATACAAGAGAATGTGATATGTTAATTTTAGATGAAATCTTAGGTGTAGTAGAAAATCATTTATTAACAGAGGAAGAAATACTTGCATTGTTAGAACATAAACCGGATGAGATGGAACTTATTTTAACAGGAAGGATTGTACCCCCTAACATTGCAAAAAAAGCTCATTATATTTCAACCATCAATGCCACAAAGCATCCTTTTGAACAAGGAATCTCAGCAAGGCAAGGCATTGAATATTAAGATACAAAAGAAAAAGGTAAATAAAAAAGTTTTCAAAAAAATTTTAAAAGAGAGATCTCATGAATAATCTTTTTTACGGTTACCCTTTTTAAACTGATTAATTTATTGGTAGAATTAGAGTGTACTTATACCAAGACTCCTTTCGTGTGTTTCTAGTCAATTAACACTCTAGCAGTTTTGGTCTATAAGTGCATTTTTTGTGCAAAAAAATGCTGAGAAGATAAAGTTCTACTTTATATACTCCAACATTTATTATAGAACCTATATTAAAAAGGTTCAAAATCATTATTAAAAGAAGGATGGCTATGAAACAATGGTTACGGTTAGGAATAGAAAAACTAAAACAACAGTATCGCTAATCAATTATCATTTTGTGTTTTGTCCTAGATATAGAAGAAAAATATTTGATATTCTAATATGTTGTAATCGTACTAGATACGATGAGAGTATTAAAGAAATCGATATAGTACCTAAGGACTCTATGGGCTTTAGCCATGGGAGTTTCAGAAAGGTGCGACCAACTAGAAGTAATAAGGTGGAATTGGTAAAGTATAGATACAACCAATATAAAAGTACTTTTAGCTCAGGAATTTATAGGAGCAAATTCGATTGGCCGGAGTAGGCAAGGAAGCAAAGACATATTTTATTGTATAGAAGAGGGTTTTCTTTTTAGACAAATAGATATTATTTAGAGACAAATTATTAATACCTTAAGGGGGAAATTAAGTGAAAAGAAAATTGGTATATTTAGTTGTACCATTACAAGTTATTATATTATTGCTGATTCCTCGGTTTGGATGGTACATTCATCATCACAATGCCATGATACTCAAATATTCATCCACATATCGAGAAGATGGGTATATGCACTCTCTATATAGCTCTGATAGTGGAAGTATTGACATTGCTTATAAGAACCGATTCTCACGTGATTTATATATAAGCATTGATGGGAGAGAACTGCAACATATGAGAGTTCTTTTAGATGGGCAGTCGGTAGAAGGAAATCCAAATACGTTATCTCTTACAGGTAGTGATATCGTATGGAAGGATTCAAGTGGTATATTCTATCGCATATATGCTTTCTCACTAGGGTTGACGTTGATGTGTATAATGTTCTATCACTATGCTAATCGAATGACACAGCACACAAAGTTGATTTTACAAGTTTTATCAAGCATACTGTTATGTGTATCTCTACTCATATCTCTAAGAGTAATAATTTAAGAATTTATCTACCAATAACTTACAAACACTCAAAATAAAATAAAGCGTATTATAAAATAGTAAGTACAAATAAAGTTGTATTTCCGGATCCAGTTGTGAATTTGCTGAAGTACAATAGCTTCCTTGATACCTAATAATGAAGCTAGTTTTTTATCAATAATCAAGGTTGTTCATTAAATAAAAAAAATACCTGTAGCGACACAGGTAGTTTTTTTATCCATTAATCAAATGCTCCATATGATAAAGGCCAGCCGGCTTAGAAACTAAAAAGAAAGCAGCTTTTAAGGCACCTACAGCAAAAATTTCCTTAGAAAGAGCAGTGTGTTTTAATTCAATAATTTCATCTTGCCCAGCAAAGACAATGGAGTGTTCACCAACAATAGTGCCACCACGAACGGCGTGGATACCAATTTCTTTTTTTTCTCTTTTTTTTCGATCGGCATGTCGATCGTACTGATATTTGTATTGGTGATCTAAACATTCATTCATGGCTTCAGCCAAAGCCAAAGCAGTACCGCTAGGAGCATCTATTTTTTGGTTATGGTGTTTTTCGATAATCTCAATATCAAAATGAGCATCAGCGAGTATTTCAGTTGCACGTTTTGCTAAATTCATGAGTAAATTAACCCCTAAAGACATATTGGCAGAAAAGAAGATGGGGGTATAGGCACTGACTTGTTGTACTTTTTGTATTAGTTCTTGTGAGAGACCCGTCGTACAAAGAACCAGAGGAACTTTTTTAGTCTGGACGTAGTCTAACAAAGAGGGAATAGCAGCAGCAGTAGAAAAGTCAATGATCACATCAGCTTCAATATCGCAATCATGAATTGTAGCAAATACAGGGTAGGGGTTTGAATGATGCAAGTTAACGTCGATACCGGCTACAATTTCAATTCGAGTATCTTCTTCAACTAACTTAGAAATGACTTGCCCCATTTTCCCGTTACATCCATGCATAATCAGTCGTATCATTGGATAATCTCCTTCCTAAGCTAGTGGATTAAGTTTACTTCAAAGAAATTCCATACTCAATCATAGCTTGTTTTAACTTTTGTTCATTGGTGCTTTCCATCGTTGTTAACGGTTTTCGGCAGTGTCCTACAGAATATCCCATCCAAGCTACAGCAGTTTTAACAGGGATTGGATTCACTTCACAGAACAAAGCTTTTACTAAAGGTTGCATTTTTAATTGTAACTCTAAGCTCCCCTTAATATCCCCATCAAAAAATCTTTGGACTAAATTATGAGTATCTTGAGGAAGGATATTAGCAATAACAGAAATAACACCTTTACCTCCTAAAGCAAGTAGAGGCAAAATCTGATCATCATTTCCAGAATATAAATCAAGGTGACCATGACAGAGGTGTACCAGCTCAGTAATTTGAGAAATATCTCCGCTAGCTTCTTTAATAGCGACAATATTTTCTATTTTGGACAATTCATAGGCTGTTTTAGGTTGAATATTAAGTCCAGTCCGAGAGGGAACATTGTATAAAACAAGAGGAATGTCGGCTTGTTTTGCAATATAGGAATAATGCTCAATTAATCCTTTTTGAGTAGTCTTATTATAATAAGGAGTTACTAAAAGAGCACCATCAGCCCCTAATTTCCAAGCTTCTTTCGTAAGGTAAGCAGCATGCTCTGTATCATTGCTTCCTGCTCCTGCAATAACGGGTATCTTTTTATTCACTTTTTGTACAGCAAACCGAATACACTCTAGTTGTTCTTCATCTGTCATTGTAGAGGCTTCTCCCGTTGTCCCACAAATGATAATACTATCGGTCCCGTGAGTTAAGTGAAATTCGATTAATTGTCCTAAAGTGTCAAAATCCACTCCTTGTTCATTAAATGGAGTGACAATAGCAACACCGGAACCAGTAAATAAACTCATACCACAACATCCTTTCTTTTATTATGCCATTTCTTGAACTAGAAGTTCAGCTATTTGGATTGTGTTTGTTGCGGCCCCTTTACGAATATTATCGGCTACAACCCAAAGGTTAATTCCATTTTCAACACTTTCATCTCTACGAATTCTTCCTACAAAAACTTCATCTTTTCCTGTTGTTTCTGTTGCAAGGGGATAAATGTCATTTTGGGGATCGTCTTGGACAATGATTCCAGGAGCTTTTTTAAAGATCCCTTTTAACTCCTCAAGTTCGAAAGGTTTTTCAACTTCTACATTAATGGCTTCACTATGACCATTGAATACAGGAACCCGAACAGTCGTAGCAGTAATTTTTAAATCTGGGGCGTGAAAAATTTTTCTTGTTTCTTCTACCATTTTCATCTCTTCTTTTGTATACCCATTATCTAAGAAAGAATCAATGTGAGGAAGACAATTATTGGCAATGGGGTGGGGGAATTTTTTAGGAGGATTTCCTTTTAAGCCTTCTTCTAAATCAGCCCAGCCTCCCATTCCTGCTCCCGATACAGCTTGGTAGGTTGTATAGATAATTCTCTTAATAGTATAATATTCATGAATGGGTTTTAATGCTACAACGGCTTGAATGGTAGAGCAGTTAGGATTAGCAATAATTCCCTTATGTTTTTTAATATCTTCTGGGTTTACTTCAGGAACAACAAGAGGTACGTTAGGATCCATTCTCCAAGCAGAGCTATTATCTACAACGACACAACCTTTACTTGCGGCAATAGGTGCGAATTTTTGGCTAATACTTCCACCAGCAGAAAAAAGAGCAATATCAATAGGACGATCAAAAGATTGTTCTGTTAATTCTTCAATAACATATTCTTTACCACGAAAAGTAATGGTTTTTCCTGCAGAACGAGCCGAGGCAAAAACATAAAAATTTTCAATAGGAAAATCTCTTTTTTCTAGTACTTCTAAAAATGTTCTACCTACCATACCGGTAGCACCGACAATGGCTAAATTCACTTTTTTCATTATTAGTTCCTCCTTAAAATTATGTCATTATTATATTATAAACAAAAAAGCTGGCAGATGCCAGCTGTGAGACGATAAAAAACAATTATTTTTTATTTTCACAGATAGCCCTCCATCAGAAACTAGTTCTGATGACAGTCGTACAGTTATTCACTGTACAACCAGAAAAAATAGGAACAGGTCCAGTTTTTTCTTCGGCATTTTCCCCTTTCAACATATTTCATCGGTTCCTGTATCCCTCTATATGCTTACTCTTAAAAAATGCGCCTCTATCTTTTCAATTAAGTTTTTATTATCATATCATCTGTATTAGCAAAAGTCAAATATTTTTTACAAAAAAACAATAAAGAGATCCATAAGTATAAAAGATATGAAAATAGTTATACTTTCAGATAGAGAATAAAGGAAAGGAGAAAATGAATATGACACATCAAGAATCAGAAGATAAAAAATTAGAGATGAAAGATTTACCTGCGAGAGAACGATTAAAATATGAAATAGCTGGCGAACTAGGCTTATTGGAAAAGGTCAAAGAAGGTGGTTGGAAAAGCTTAACGGCCAAAGAAACGGGTCAGATTGGAGGATTAATGACCAAACGAAAAAAACAATTGGAGCGCCAAAAAAATGAGGAAATAAAAAATAGATAGGCAGACCCAGAAAAAAATCATGGGTCTGTTGCATTTACCCTACAGAATCATTATAATAGTTTCAAAACAATAGAGGATAGGCAGGGATGATCGATGGCAACATATGGTGGGTTTGCTAGGGTATATGACCAATTTATGGAAGATATTCCTTATGAAAAATGGGGAAATTATATTCAGGCTATTTTTAAAAAACACCAGTACAATCCATGCTCCATAGCAGAATTAGGATGTGGAACAGGGAATATGACAGAAGTTATGGCTCAAAGAGGATATGAAATGATCGGCATTGATCTTTCAGAAGAAATGTTAATGATGGCCAAAGAAAAAGCAATACAAAGGAATACGGATATATTATATATTCTTCAAGATATTCGGGAATTTGAGTTATATGGTACAGTAGATTGTATTTTGAGTGTATGTGATACAATGAACTATATTTTAAAGGAAGACGAACTGCGACAAGTTTTTCAACTTGTGAATACATACCTAAACCCTGGAGGTTTATTTATTTTTGATATGAATACAGAATATAAATATGAACATATTCTTGGAAGTCATATTTTTTCAGATGCAAAAGAAAATATGGCATATATTTGGGAAAATAATTACGATGAAGAAGAACAGATCAACGAATATGCTGTCAATTTTTTCATTCAGCAAGAAGATAGTGTACTTTATGAACGTTTTGAAGAAATACATTATCAAAAAGCATATTCAATACAAAAAGTATCTACCTTTCTATCTGAAGTAGGCCTCGAATTAGTGGCTACATATGATGCTTTTACGTTTCAACCACCTTCAAAAGATAGTGAAAGAATTTATTTTATTGCTAAAGAAATTCAAAAACAGGGGAGGATGTAACTAATGACAGATTATTTACTTCGTGCAACAGCAGCCAATCATAGTGTAAGAATTTTTGTAGCAACAACAAAGCAATTAGTACAAAAGGCAGCGGATCTACATCATACAACACCTGTTGCATCAGCCGCTCTTGGACGAACTTTAACAGCCGGCTGTATAATGGGAGCCATGTTAAAAGGAGAAAAAGATTTAGTTACACTTCATATTAAAGGAGAAGGTCCTTTGAGGGGAGTAATGGTTACGGCAGATAGTCAATCTCATGTAAAAGGATATGTATATAATCCACAGGCAGAATTACCTTTGAATGCAGTTGGAAAATTAGATGTGGGAGGAGCTATTGGACCGGGAACCCTTCGAATCATTCGTGATGTAGGAATGGGAGATCCTTATGTAGGACAGATTGAATTAGTTTCAGGAGAAATAGCAGAAGACCTGACTTATTATTTTGCTACTTCAGAACAGGTTCCTACTGCCATTGCACTAGGGGTTTTAGTTGATCGAGACTACTCTATTCGTCAAGCAGGAGGGATTATGATTCAATTAATGCCAGATGCAACGGAAGAAACTATTTCAATGATTGAACAAAAATTACAAGCTTTGTCTTCTGTTACTAGCCTTTTCGAAGAAGGACATACACCAGAAGAAATTTTAAAAATTATTTTAGGAGATTTAGATTATTCTATTTTAGAACGGAGAGATTTATCATTTCAGTGCAATTGTTCCAAAGAGCGAGTCGAAAAGGCTCTCATTAGTCTTGGACGCCAAGAATTAGAGGACATGATACATGAAGGAAAAGAAATAGATTTACATTGCCATTTTTGTAATTGCCATTATCCTTTTACAGTAGATGAGTTAGAAAGTTTATATAAAGCAGCAAGAAGTTGAGAGCAAAGAAACAAGGTAGACTTGTCATATTTTTAGAAAAAGGAAAGGTTTTTGTAGTACAATGTAAGGAAGAAGTGTGTTTTGCATATACTATGTAATAAGATTTAATGTTTGCGAGCATTCATAGTGTTATAAAAGGAGGGAAAGCATTGAATGTAGCCGTTATTTCAACCTGCTTATATGCAGAAGAACTAGAAGATAAAATAAATAAAAAATGGAAACAAATTACTTTCCCGATTTTTATTTCTACATGCAAAACAAAAAAACAAGGACAAATGACATGTTTTTATTATGAGATAAAAGACACTCTTTTTTTGCGCTTTTATAGCCGGTTTTTGGGGAAAAAGATACGATTAAGGATTTGTACTCTTATTTTCAATATGATTCAAGAAAATATACAGTATGAACTCTTACGAGAAATGATCGATAAAGAGTACTCTACGTTACCCATTATAGAAAGGAATCATTTTTTTGAAAGCATTAAACAATGGTTAGCCCTTCCGTCAGCAGGCATTGATAGAGAACAGGAAAAGAAGGTTAAAAATATACTTTTTAGCGAACTCTTAGATTTTTTAGAAGAAAATAAGAAAATACATCTAGAAGGTTTTATACAATTTCGTATGCAACAGTATAAAACGTATTTACGTCAGTTGATGGAAGTATATCTACAGCAATGGCAAGTTCAACAAGAATACAATCACTTTATTGAACTTCTACAAATGTTTTTATCTACACAGCCATCACAAATGGAGATCCTTCATGTTGTGGCTCATAAGGATGGAACATTGACCATTGTAGATGACAACGGAAAGGACATTACAGATTGGTCCATCCAAGAATTTATAAAAGAGTTAGATATACAAGAATGGAGTTATGAAGATATATTAATGAGTGCTGTTATTCAATTAGCTCCTACCAAAGTGATTATTCATAAACATGAGTATATTAAAAACCAAAAAGTAATGAATACACTAAAGCGATTATTTTCAGCAAATCTGAATTTTTGTTCTCAATGTTCTCGATGTACAGAAGAATTTTCGGGGTATAAGAATAGGGGTTGACAAGAAAAATCAACATGATATAATTAAAAAAAATCCAGTAATAAATACGTTGATGAGGCGAGTAAATTATGAAGTCTTACAGAGAAAAAATGCAGTAGCTGAGAGCATTTTTAAGAGGCAATAATTGAAGACCACCTCGGAGTGACTCTAATCCAGTCCGGTGCGATACCGTTATCATCTTATTAAGTGGTTTCCAAAACAACAAGGGTGGAACCGCGGGAGTTATGACTCTCGTCCCTTTCTCTAGTGAAAGGACGAGGGTTTTTTTATTGTAATCTTAAAAAACAAAGGAACGAATCAAAAAGGAAAAGAGGAAAGGAAGTTAAAAATGAAAATTACATTAAAAGATGGTTCAGTAAAAGAATATCCAGTAGGCATATCTGTTTTAGAGATTGCAAAAGACCTAAGTGAGGGATTAGCTCGAGTTGCTTGTGCAGGGAAAATAAACGATAAGTTAGTAGATTTACGCCATCCTGTAACAGAAGATAGTGAAATTCAAATTGTAACTTTTAATGAAGAAGAGGGACAACATGCTTTTCGTCATACCTCCGCTCATATTATGGCTCAAGCAGTAAAAAGGCTGTTTCCAGAAGTTAAATTAGCCATTGGACCAGCCATAGAAAATGGTTTTTATTACGATTTTGATAGAGAAACCCCTTTTACAGAAGAAGAATTGGTTAAAATTGAAAAAGAAATGAAAAAAATTGTAAAAGAAGATTTACCTATTGAGCGCTTTGAGCTTCCACGAGAGGAAGCCATTGCGTTTATGGAAGAGCAAGGAGAGCCTTATAAAGTAGAATTGATTCATGATTTACCAGAGGGAGAAACGATTTCCTTTTACCGCCAAGGAGAATTTGTAGATTTATGTGCGGGTCCTCATTTGCTTTCTACAAAACCTGTAAAAGCTTTTAAATTATTATCTGTAGCAGGAGCCTATTGGCGTGGAGATGAAAAAAGGCCTATGCTCTCTAGAATATATGGAACTTCCTTTGCAAAAAAATCAGAATTAGAAGCTTATTTGCATCGATTAGAAGAAGCCAAGAAGCGAGATCATCGTAAATTAGGAAAAGAATTAGAATTATTTGCTTTAATGGAAGAGGGGCCAGGGTTCCCATTTTTCTTACCTAAGGGGATGGAGTTGCGAAATACTTTAATTGATTATTGGAGAGGAGAGCATAAAAAAGCTGGTTATCAAGAAATTTCTACACCAATTATATTAAATCAAGAATTATGGCATCGTTCAGGACATTGGGATCATTATAAAGAAAATATGTATGTAACTCAAATTGATGAAGAAGATTATGCAGTAAAACCTATGAATTGTCCAGGAGGAATGTTAGTTTATAAGACTAAAATGCATTCGTATCGAGACTTGCCTGTACGTTTAGGAGAACTAGGATTAGTCCATCGGCATGAATTATCAGGTGCCCTTCATGGTTTAATGAGAGTACGAAATTTTACACAAGATGATGCTCATATTTTTATGTTGCCTGAACAAATCAAGGATGAAATTAAAAATGTAATTGATCTTATTGATCATTTTTATCAAGTTTTTGGTTTTAAATATCATGTGGAATTATCAACTCGTCCTGAAGATAGTATGGGTAGTGACGAAGATTGGGAAAGAGCAATCAATGCCCTAAAAGAAGCCTTAGAAGAAAAAGGATACGATTATATTGTGAATGAAGGAGACGGTGCTTTTTACGGTCCTAAGATTGACTTTCATTTAGAAGACTGCTTAGGAAGAACTTGGCAATGTGGAACGATACAATTAGATTTTCAAATGCCAGAAAGATTTGAATTAACGTATGTTGGACAAGATGGAGAAAAACATAGACCTGTTATGATTCATCGGGTGGTATTTGGAAGTATTGAACGATTTATAGGAATTTTAATTGAACATTTTGCAGGAGCCTTTCCTACTTGGTTAGCCCCTGTACAAGTAAAAGTTCTTCCTATTTCTGAAAAATTCCATGATTATGCCCAACAAGTAGTAGATGCTCTTGAAAAAGAAAATATTAAAGTAGAAGCAGATTGGCGTGGAGAAAAAATTGGGTATAAAATAAGAGAAGCACGATTACAAAGAATACCTTATATGATAATTGTAGGGCAACAAGAACAAGAAGAAGGAAAAGTTTCTGTTCGAAGTCGAGAAAAAGGTGACGAAGGGCAACAAAAGATAGAAGATTTTACTGCGAGAATAAAAGAAGAAATTTATACAAAGAGATTATAATAGTACTCAAATGAGTTAAAATGAAAAAAGCTTGACAAATTTTATTTTCAATGATAATATGTTTATGAAAATGAAGTAGAAGTGTCCACTTCTCACCTTAGCAATACAAGTGTTTAAGGTTGTATAGTTCGTATTAACAATAAAAGAAGGATTCAATCTTTTATTGAATGTACTTGCTAGTAAAGTGGATATTATAAAGATATCCACTTTTATTTATTTATTTTATCATTTTTGGAGGTGTGCAGTTATTAGCGATTTAATGGTTAATGAGCAGATTAGAGATAAGGAAGTACGTTTGATCGATGTAGATGGAACACAATTAGGAGTAGTTAATGCAAAAGAAGCACAAAGAATGGCTAACGAGAGAAACTTGGATTTAGTTAAAATTGTTCCTAATGCAAATCCACCTGTATGTAAAATTATTGATTATGGGAAATACAAGTTCGAGCAAACGAAAAGAGAAAAAGAAGCGAAGAAGAAACAAAAAGTAATCAATGTAAAGGAAGTTCGTTTGTCGCCCAATATTGGAGAACATGATCTAAACACAAAGATCAAACAAGCAGAAAAGTTTCTGAAAAATGGAGACAAAGTAAAAGTAACGATTCGCTTTCGGGGTAGGGAAATGGCTCACACCCAAGTCGGAAAAGAAATTTTAGATGAAATTGCTAAAACTTTATCTGAAGTGGGGACCATTGATAAGCCAGCAAAAATGGAAGGTCGTAACATGGTTATGTACCTTATGTCTAAATAAGCTACTATTATTATATAGTCAGGAATCGACAAAGGAGGATTTATGCTATGCCAAAACTAAAAACACATCGTGGTGCAGCAAAACGATTTAAAACAACAGGAACAGGAAAATTAAAACGATATAAAGCTTACAAAAGCCATATTTTAACAAAAAAATCTGCTAAACGAAAAAGAAATTTAAGAAAAGGTACAATGACAGACAAAACAAACGAAAAACAAATTAAAAGACTATTACCATATAGTTAATCGATATAGGCACAGGAGGTACTTACAATGGCAAGAGTTAAAGGTGGCGTAAATGCCAAGAAAAGACATAAAAGAGTTTTGAAATTAGCAAAAGGATATAGAGGTGCACGTTCAAAACAATATAGAACAGCAAAACAAGCAGTAGCAAGAGCACTACGTTCTTCTTATTCAGGAAGGAAACAAAGAAAAAGAGATTTTAGAAAGCTATGGATTGCAAGAATTAATGCAGCTTCTAGAGCCAATGGTTTACCTTATAACAAATTTATGAACGGATTAAAATTATCCGGAATTGAAATTAATCGTAAGATGTTAGCTGAAATGGCAGTAAATGATGCGGAAGGATTTGCTCAATTAGTAGATCTTGCAAAAGCAAAAGTACAATAATAAATAAAAAAATGGATTTAAATAGATTTTAAAACAAATCAAAAAGTTTTAAAAGACTGTATAATAAGAGCATATTAAATCTTATTGTACAGTCTTTTTTATTGAATAGTCTTTTAGAGGGGATACAAAATCATCTAGAATATGGAATGAACTATTTAACAAATTATAAAATGAATGTAACGGCTACAGAAAGTCATATGCGTGATGCAGATATAGCAAGAAAAAGTCAAATAGCTTTTGCAAATACTTTTGTGATCGTATCGTAACAGTCATATAATTTAGGAGTTTGTCGTTGAATTTTAAAAACAAAAAATAAAAAGCAAAAAAAGTATTGACAAATGGTTTAAAAGTGTATAAAATACTAACTTGTCGGCAATAACTAAAATAAAATGTAAATCTGAAGGAAATAAAAGATATTTTAGAAAAAGTGTTGACAAAGAAATGAGGATATGTTATTATAGCTTTCGTCGACTTCAAACGACAAGTAATAAAGAAGAGAATAAAAAGCACTTTGAAAACTGAACAGTGTAACAACCCGTAAACAGTGAAGAAATAAGGAAGTTCTTCCGTCAAGAAGAACCCCTTTGAGGAAAAAAAGATGCTAGTGCATCATGAGAAGATCAAAACACGAGAGTTTGATCCTGGCTCAGGATGAACGCTGGCGGCGTGCCTAACACATGCAAGTCGAGCGGGGTTTTACAAGAGAAACTCTTCGGAGA
>JAAYNZ010000169.1 GCA_012520595.1 Candidatus Epulonipiscium sp.
GCTTTAAATTCAGGATTGGCTTCATAATATTTAGCTGACAATTCTGTTTTGGCTGGATTAATTCCTACATTCTCCATTAATTTTTCTAACGCTTCATCCCTTGTTAAGTAATATACTGCTTTTGTTGCTGCTAATTTATCTTGTGCATCTTGTAAAACAACCATCGCATCAGAATGTGAAGTACATCCTGGAACGGTTCCTTTTGGCATAGGAATTACGTCATATTCTAAATCAGGAGCTGCATTTTTCAAATACCCCTTGTACCAATATCCTCCTGTTGACATGGCTCCTTTTTTATTCGCAAATACTTCTCCATCCCAACCAAAACCTGCCGATTTTGGTGTAATGGCAACTCCTTCCTCATACATATTCAAAATGGTTTCTAAAGCTTGCACGTTTTCTGGTGAATTAATGGTTTTTCCATTTCCCCACCTTCCTCCATACGATAACGCATAATTCGTAATGTGATATTCATGTAAATTTAAAACTAAACCTTTTACATCCTCCGTTGTTAACTTTTTAGCTGCTTCTTTTACTTCTTCCCAAGTAGTAGGGTATTCACCTAAACCTGCTTCATTCCACATGGTTTTATTGATAAAAAACATAGCTGGTACAACACTAATTGGAATCCCATAAGTTTTACCATCAAACTTCCAAATTTCTTGAGCCGATTCAGTATAACTGGATAAATCTAAATTCCCTTCTTTAATATACTCATCCAAAGGTTCAAATAATCCTTTCTCAACATATTCATAAGCACCTTCGTTAGTAATCTTTAAAATATCCGGAGCTGTTTTAGCTGCAATTTGGGCAGGAAGGTTATTCCAAAAATCTTCACTACTTGGATAGGATTGAATCTCAATCTTCACACCCGGAAATACTTCTTCACAACCTTTAATATTTTCACCATGAATCTTTAACTCTTCTTCTGATCCCCATAATCCATATCGTACAATAGAAGGCTTTTCTTCTTTTCCTTTTTCTTTTTCTTTTTCTACACTTTGCTTTGTGCTAGTTGTCTGTTCCTGTGTATTGTCTTTACTTGTTTCTTTATCTTTGGAACATCCTGAAAACAAAGATAAAACTAATACTAGGACAAGAATAAAAGATGTAAACTTTTTCATAAAAATCCCCCTCATTTATATATTTTATTTGACAGTTATATGGTACCAGATTTAAGGCATAAAAAAAATTAATCAAATTGTGATTAATTTCTTTTAAATGAATCATTTATTTTTGTGTATTTTATATAGTTTTTTATTTTTAATATAATTGTTCTTTCTTTAATATAATTGCATTACATGGCATTCTGATATTGTTTAGGAGACATTCCTGTATATTTGTTAAATACAATAGAATAATGAACAGGACTTTTAAATCCAACTTTTTCTGCAACTTCATAGACTTTTAGTTGAGTTTCTAACAATAAAATTTTAGAACGTTCTACCCTAACTTCATTAATATAATCAAACAAACCTTGACCTGTCTCTTTTTTAAATAACCGACTAATATACGCCGGACTTACTTCAAATTTTTCAGACAAAATAGCCAATGAAATTTCTTGATTATAATATTCATTAATATGTTCTATTATTTTTTTAACTAAATAATTACTCTGAGGATAATATTGATAAATAATTTGTTTTGTTTCAATGGCTTTGTTAAACATTTCAAAAAAATTTTCCATTAATGTCTGTAATGTTTCACATTCATTCAATCGTTCTATTTTTTTAGATACAAAGGACTTTCATCTACTAAAAACAATACTCCTTCCAATAATTTTTTTACTTCTTCTTCCTCTAAGCTTTCTGTATTTTGAATATATTGTATTAAACTCTTTGTTTCTTCTTTCATAGCATCATAATTATAATTTTTTGCCCTTTCTTTAATGGCACTGATGTATTTCTTTGCATCTTTTAATACCTTTTCCCTAGGAATTTGAATTTTAAAATCCCTAAAAAAAATAACAGTTTTATTGGGATGATAAAATTTAGTCTCTAATGCTTTTATAGCTTGATCAAAAGCATTAGAAAAATCACTATAAGATAAAAAAATATCACTTACCCCAAAAACAATTTCTACATTTAGAAACTTTTTCATTGCATCTTCTACCAATGCAATGATTTCATGTGCTTTAGATAAAATCTTTATCTGGCTAATTTCTTGTCCATTGCTAAAAATAATTATATATCGATTTTCTTTTTCTTGAAAAAACTCTACTCCTTTTTCTCCAGAAAAAACATTGGATAATAAATGAAAAACAGAATGATGAAAAACATTCTTTTGAGATCTTTCATATCTCTCTAATACCTGTTTATACTTTTTAACACAAAAAGATAAAATACTAAAATACCCTTTTTCAAATTTTAAATGATTTTGAATACAAATCTCTTCAAATTGTTTTTTGGTAAGATTAGGGTTTTGTAAATGATGAATAATATCTACTTTATCTGTGGTTTCTTGGACATGTATCCCGGTGGTTTTTTGTTCTAAGGATTGACTAAGATTTAATAATACAGATAATATTCCTTCTGCATTCATACGAGACTTATGCAAGTAATCAATGGCTCCATTTTTCATCGCTTCTCTTACATAATCAAAATCATCAAAGCTACTTAACATAATAACATGACATTGGATACCTTTGTTTTTGATCTCTTTTAAAACTTCTAAACCGTCCATGCGAGGCATTTTTATATCCAACAGAACCACATCAGGGGTTAGCTTCTCTATTTGATCTAAAGCAGTGACTCCATCCTCGGCTTCTCCCACCACTTCAATTCCGTATTCTTCCCAGTCTACACAAGATCGAATACCGATTCGTACTAAGGCTTCATCATCAACAATCAATATTCTCATTTTTTTCACTCCTTATCAAAGGAATCTTAATCATAACTACGGAACCTTCTCCTAACTGGCTAGTAATAAAAATACCATAAGGTGAACCAAAATGTAATTTTAATCGTTCATATACATTGCTAATACCTACTCCACTAAATTTTTTTTGACTTTGAAGAAACAAAGATTGAATTGTATTATCTTTCATGCCTTTTCCATTATCCTTCACCTGAAAAATAATACTCTTCTCTTCTTTATAAATTTGAATCTGTAATTCTCCTTTTCGATCAATATTATCAAAACCATGAAAAACTGCATTTTCTACTATCGGCTGCAATAAAAATTTCAAGGTTTTATATTGATACACTTCTTCATCAATATCATATTGTACTTTAAACTTATTATAATAACGTAAATCTAAAATGGCTAAATAATCTTGAATAAAACGAACCTCTTCCTTTATATTAATATAAGAAGCTTCCCCTTTAACAGTAAAGGCCATTAAATTTGAAAAAGAAGTTAATGCATTTTCAATGCTTTTGACCCCTTGCATACTAGCCATTAATTTAATTACATTTAAAGTATTGTATATAAAATGAGGATTGATTTGAGTTTGTAAAGCAAGCATTTCTGCTTTTCTTTTTTTCTCTTCTTCTTGGTATATCTGTTGAATTAGCCTACGTATTTCTTTTAACATCGTATCTACTGTCTTGCTAATTTCTCCAATTTGACCTCCTTGTATATCAATGGCAACGTTTAAATTACCGGCTGCCACTTCTCGCATCTTTCGATTTAATTTAAAAAGAGGTTTTGTAATTCCAGTAGCGATCACTACAGCAATAATAATAGAAAAAGCAATGGCTCCTACAATACTAAAAATGATAATTTTTAGCATAATCTGTGCAAAAGAAAATAATTCATTCTGCGGAATAATAGAAACTACTTTCCACTTAGACAAAGATGAAAGGGATGAGATCAAATAAACTTTTTGATCAAGTAACATCATACTTTGTGCTGTTTTATCGTTAAAGAGAATTTCTTGACCAAAAACAGAACTTGTTTTTTTGTTAATTTCACTTTTTATTTTACTAAAAATAATATTATTATCTTCATCAATTAAATAGAATCTGCTATTTTCTGTTGTTTCAATATCCAACCATAACTTTTCCAACTTTTCTACATCGATATTAATTAAAATAATGCCTAAGCTATTATTGGTTCCTGGTTCTATTACATTTCTACCTACGGATATTACATGTTTTTTTTGAGGAGATAGTAAACATTCTTGATGAATTCCAATGATAGAATATTCTCCTCCTTTATTCATTGTTTTTTGAATCCATGGCTCTTGGTAAAATTTTGTTTCTAAATAGTGAATATTAATATAATCGACGGGCACTCGTCCAGAAACTTTATTAGAAGCCGCACTATATAAAATAACGGAATCAATTAAATCCGAATAGGATACAATCTTCTGATAAATAAATCGCCCTGCTGCATCAAAATCATTAGATGTTTCATATTCAGGATACGATAAACTACTATAATCCTTATGTAGAATAGCATTCATTTGAGGATCTGATATCGGTTGCTCCGATAACTTGATAACCATTTCTAAAAAACCATCAATGTTTTTTATCACCTGTTCATTATTTCGGATTGCGGAAGAGATGGCTAATTCTTTAATCTTATTCGTTGAAAATTTCATTAAAATAATACCTATAAATAGCGAAGGAAAGATAATAAAAGCAATAAAAGCAATAATTAATTGTTTTTTCAAATCCATATTGGATAGTGTTTTAATTATTTTCATCTTCTTTTCCCCTTCCTTAGCTTTTATTATAACATTTTTAGAACCAATCTAATATCTAATTACTAAAATTTTCTAGTAAAAGGTATTAGATATTATCAGATTTTTATATAACCCGTTGCCATTTTTACAAACTTAAAATTTAAAATTCCATTCTATACATAAGTTTCTATGATTACCAAGCATAAAAAAGCCGAAGAAACTTCTTCGGCTCTTTGACTTTTCTTATGAAATTTGTCTACTGATCTGCTTTCTTTATAATGGCTTTCACATTTTTTTCAAACTTTTTTCTGGGCAACATCACTTGATGCCCACACCCTTGGCATTTTATACGAAAATCCATCCCTGTTCGAAGGATTTCCCATTCATGGCTTCCACAAGGATGAGGTTTTTTCATTTTTACAATGTCATGCAACTCAAAATCCATCCTACTTCTCCTTTCTTCTACTGTCCTTTTATCTCTGTTCCCATATAAATGGTTGTTTTTGGATAAGGTATTACAATTCCAACTTCATCAAAGCGTTGTTTTATCCGCTTTCTAAGTTCTCTTTCTACACCCCAGTTTTCTTTAATCTGGCACTGAGCAGCAACCCGAATGACAAGAGCATATTCGCCCAACGCTTGCACTCCTAAGATTTGAGGCGTAGAGATAATTCCTGTAAGTTCTCTTTCTGCTTTGGCTAATATCTCTTCTAAAACCCCAATAACCCGCTCTATGTTTTCTTCATAAGAAATAGATATATCAACGATGGCTCTTTTGAAATCTCGAGTAGAATTAGTCACAACTCCAATCTCTCCATTGGGAATAATATGAAGGTCTCCATCAAAACTTCGAATTCGGGTTGTACGAAGCCCCATTTCTTCTACTGTACCTGTCTTCGTGTTGAGAGTTACAATGTCTCCTACTCCAAATTGATCTTCCAAAAGAATAAAGAACCCGGATATAATATCTTTTACCAAACTTTGGGCTCCAAATCCGATAGCCACTCCTCCTACTCCTGCGATGGTTAAAACAGAAGTAATGCTAACACCAAACAAACTTAGTATTTGAATTCCAATAATAAAATAAAGAAAATAACGCAAAAGACTGATACTTAAACTGGTTAATGTATCTGCTTTCCGTTCACTCATCGTATGTTTTGGCTTGTTTTTTTGTCTTTCATAAAAAGACCTTATCATTCGGGTACCTATTTTTTTAATAATCATACTTACTAAAACAATAAAAAGTAGAGAAATAACATCTTTCATAAGAACCCACAATTGTTCCACTGCTTGTAGTTTTTCTATCCATTGAATCATAAAAACTCCACCACTCCTATTACAATAAGTATATCGATATCCAATGTTATAATCTAAACTTCACGAAATGCATATCCATAAATATTTATTTATTATATCATAAAATTGGATCTTATTCAGCCTATTGGATTGCATACTGAAAAATATATTTTGTACACATAAATTACTACCTATGAATATACTATAAATACCTAACTTCATAAAGGGAAAAAATGGAGGGAAAAGAAATATGAATAAAGAGCTTATTTTTTATGAATTATCTAGTCAAGATGAGTTAGATGATTTAGTAGCTAAACTAGGAGATGGAACTTCCCCTGACTATATAAAAAATAACCATTGGAATAAGGAACCCATTGTGCTAGAAACCGTAAATCCTTCTAGCAATGATACTCTTTTAGAGGAAGTCCAAGACATCTTAAAAAAGCTAGAAGATATTCAATCCAAGCTTCCTCTATTAGAACAAATGCACCAAGACATAAAAACCATTTGTACTTTTTTAGAAACCTTATCGGATACCATTGTACACAATAAAGAGACATCCCTATCCCTTAAAGAAATCCTCAAAAGTATAAAAAACCGCCCCTATGGAAAATAAGAAAAAAAAACCTCTTCTTATGGATTGATAAAATAATAAAAGTCATCCCATAAGAAGAGGCAGAGGGGCCTAAAATGCTTTTTTGTATACATTTATAATATCCTGTAATGAAGGTTGGATTGGGTTAGTAGGCATACATGTATCCGATAGAGCTAAGGTGGCCAAGCTTTCAAAGTCGGACTCTTTCACACCTAGGCTAGATAATCGATGATTTAATCCCAACCTTCGGGATAGTTTTTTTACTTCCATGATAGCATCCATAGTTGCTTTATAGGGCATCATCCAAGGTGTTGTAGCAACCCCTAAGGCAGCAGCTACTTCCTTATAGCGTTTTTGTACTTCTTTTTCCCTTCCGTTATACTCCATTACATACGGAAGTAAAATGGCATTACAAAGTCCATGAGGAAGATTGTAAAAACCTCCTAAGGAATGGGCCATGGCATGAACCATTCCTAATCCTGCATTGGAAAAAGCGATACCTGCTATATAGGATGCATGGGCCATCATCGTTCTTGCTTCGATATCCTCGCCACATTCTACCGCCTTCGGCAGATAAGTATGAATGGTCCGGATCGCCCAAAGGGCATCCTTATCTGTCAAAGGATTAGCATTAATAGAAACATAAGCCTCAATAGCATGGGTAAGAGCATCCATTCCTGTTGTAACTGTTAAGGTCTTTGGCATGGATAACATTAATTCTGGATCATTGACTGCAATGCGAACCGTACAATTATCATCGATAGCTACCATCTTAGAAGATGTCTTGTCATCTGTAATAACATAAAAGGTTGTAACTTCTGAACCAGTTCCTGCTGTTGTATTAATAGCAATAATAGGTAAAGCAGGTCTTTGAGATTTATTAACACCCATATAGGATTGTACCGTTCCTCCGTTCGTAGCCAAAATACCAATAGCTTTGGATGTATCAATGGGTGATCCTCCTCCAATTGCAATAATACAATCTGCATTCATGGATTGACACTGTGCTAATCCTTGATCAACAATGGCAACGGTTGGATTGGGACAAACTTGATCAAAAATAGTATACATAATTTTCCTTTGGGATAAGATTGCCTCTATTTTAGCAACAATACCTACTTTCACCAAGGACGGATCTGTAACAATCAAAGCACGTCTATAGTTTCTGCGTTTAAATTCATCAGGCAAGAACTGAATGGCACCAGGTCCAAATAAATTGGTTTCGACTAAGTTGTATTTTTTTGCTTTTAGCATATGAATACCCCTTTTACAAAGTAAACTCTTGTGAACGTTGATCCATAGGATCTATTTTTTTTAATGTAGCTAATTCTTCCTTGGTCGGCAACGGTGTATAACGAATTTCATCATAATATAATTCAAACCCTGTATTTTCTTTTACTTCTTCTAAATTCGAAGTAGGATGGATAGAATCCAATACTAACATTCCATTTTTATAAGCAAATACACAAAGAGGCGTTACGATTTTGTATACATTTCCCCGTGTTGTAACAAAATCCACTTTAGGTACAAAAGTACGTTTATCATGTTTGGTTCGCCAAATGATTGCTTTCTTAACCGTTGGAATTAAAACTGCACTACCGGCTCCTCCTGGCATTCTAACTTTAGGTTTGTAATAATTACCAATTACAGAAGCGTTGATATTTCCTTGTAGATCAAATTGGATACCACTTAAAAAAGCCACATCAAGTCTCCCTCGCATGGATAAATCAAAAACTTCTGCTAACGGAAGAAAGGCGCTGGCACCTTTTAATAATTCTTCGCCTGCGGAAGAGTAGGTGCTGATTTTAGGAGGTTTGGGATTGATTCCTCCTGGAATATTTAAATGTATCATATTGGGAGCATGTACTGCCTTGGCTAACATCATAGCAATCATTGGCATATGGGAAGAAACTCCATGAAAAACAGTTTCTTGATCTTCAATCAATCTTGCTAAGGTGCATGTCATGATATCTGAGATTCGATTTTCTGCATTCCTTCCATTAGTATATTGATTTTTTTTCTCACTCACTTCATGTCACCAGCCTTTGTTTATAAAATGATCTTTTTTATCATAAGAAGCAATATATGCGTCTAATTCTATTTTTTCTTTTACTTTCCTAAATGCTGTAATATCTGCATGATCAATGTCATAGTACCCTTCACAAGAAGTGGGCCTAGCACCTCCTCTAAGAGGTACAATGGCACTGACTAAAAAATCAGGGATATGAACCCCTTGGGGGTTAAATGTATTCTTCATAACAGGAACAATGGTTTCTGCTGTAATAATGACTTTCTTAGCGGCTCTGGATAGTAAAACATCTTCAAAAATAGGCCCATTGATTCGTGCATTTCCTTTTTCATCAACTTCGCTGACATGAAGAATGGCCACATCAGGAACCAGAGCTTTTACAATAGTAATCGCTCCAGAGCCAAAGGGGTCTTGAATAACTTGAAAATAGTCATTGACTTGTAATAGGTCTCCTGTGCTAAGACCTTTTACTGGCATAAAGGGAACTCCCATTTGGGCTGCTCGTAATGCACAAATTACAGTATAGCAAGCATGTTCATTGCCTTTTATTGTTCCACTTTGGACTCCTTTTCGATAATGTTGTGCTAATCCATATTGAGTCTCATAACTGATAAATCCTGCGTCTACAGAAGCAACACTACCTGCCAAACAAAGCATATCTACATCCATAGCCCCTGCTGTCTTAACAAGTTTCAGATTCTTTTTCTTTTGCCGAACGAGCTCTCGTACTGCTGCCATAGGAGCCCGATGTAGAACATTTCCTCCTAAAGCGACTAAATCTCCATCAGAAATCATCCCGATGGCTTCTTCTAATGAAACGATTTTACTCATTTTTTTCACCTACTTTGCTGCGTTACAAGCAATATGAACCGCATCCCATACTCCTGAAAAAGGTGGTGCATAGCATAAATCCGCCATGCCTAACTCTTCTGTGGTCATTTTATTATGAATGGCAATGGCAAACATATTAATACGTGCTACGGCTCCCTTAGCCCCTGCTGCTTGTGCTCCTAAAATACGTTTTGTATTTTTTTCGTAAAGTAATTTTATTGTAATGGGAGTGGGGTTGGGATAGTATGCTGGATGATCATAAGCTGTAATAATGACGGTTTTATAGTCCAATTGTAGACGCTTGGCATCTTGTTCTGACATGCCTGTTCTGCCAAGCTCAATATCCAATACTTTAATAGCCGCTGAACTAAGAGCACCAATAAATTTATCATGTCTTCCAAGAAGGTTACCCCCCGCCAATCTACCACATTTATTGGCTACGGTACCCAATGCAAGATACACATTTTCTTCCATTCCTTGATGATAGACTTGGGCGCAGTCGCCTGCCGCGTAAATATCTGGAATGCTGCTTCGCATTTCTCGATCAACGATAATGGCTCCATTCGACCCTAAGTGAATGCCCGTATCTTTAATAAAACCTGTAGCAGGGCGAACCCCAATGGCAACAATGACAAGATCCGCTTGGTAGGTTCCTTTATTGGTTTTGATGCCTTCTACTTGCTGTACTCCTAAGATCTCTTCTACCATTTCTCCGGTATGCAACAGAACTCCATATTTTTCTAATTCTTCTTCTGCTATTTTTGCTAGTTCGCGATCAAAAGAAGCTAATATACCAGAAGCTGCTTCAATACAACGGACTTTTTTCCCCAACTCTATCATGGCTTCTACTACTTCAATCCCTATATACCCACCACCAACAACAACTACATTTTGAATACTGGGATTTTGTAGGCTTTCTTTTAATCGAATACCGTCTTCTAATGTCTTTAGAAAATGCACATTTGTTAAGTGCATTCCCTTCATTTTAGGAACAATTGGATTCGCTCCTGTTGCAACCATTAACTTATCATATGTGTCGATTTTGATATCGCCTTTTTCTAAATCTCGTACAAGGATTTCTTTTTTATATGGAATAACTTTAAGGACTTCATGTTGTAAAAAAGTTTTCATTCCCGTTTTTTCAAACTCTTCTTTTGTTCTAGCGATCATTTTTTTCCAATCGTCATTTACATTAGAAACAAAATAAGGCAATCCACAAGCACCATAGGAAAGATAACTTCCTTTTTCATATACAATAACTTCTGCTCTTGAATCCATACGTTTTATTTTGGAGGCTGCTGACATTCCAGCAGCTACACCACCAATAATGATGACTTTCATGATGATCCTTCTCCTTTATCGATTTGCCTTATGGCCTCTTATGTCTTTTTCATTATAAAATATGGGTTCAGAAGGGTGCTGTTTATCTTATACTCACTCCTTCCTATCTTACTTTCCAATTTCAGGCTCAAAATCTAAAATCCCAACAACCAATGCATCAATAGGTGAATTTCGATCAAGCCCATACTGGGTTGTGTCGTTGGTGGTAATCAATACCAATTCTCCAATACCAGCACCTAAGGTATCTGCTGCAACAAAAATCTTTTCTTTTGATCCATAATAGGGTTCGATTAAAAGAAGTTTATATCCTATTAAATTTTCACACTTTCGAGTGGATACGACAGTTCCTGCTACTTTTCCAACTATCACCGATGACACCTCCCTATTCTTTTACTAATTCAAGCAATTGACCTTGTTGTAACTGGAAGGCATTGGCATCATCTGTATCAATATGAAAATCAAGTCGATAACCTTTATCAACACGAAGGCTAATATTATCCATCATGCCACCTTTTACACCTGGAATTTTTACCTTGACTTTCTGACCGTTAGTAACTTGATAAACCCTTGCTTCTTCTGGTGACATATGAATATGCCTTTCTGCAATAATGACTCCCTGATTTATGATGATACTTCCTTTAGGTCCTACAATCGTAAGTCCTGGTGTATTTTTAAGATCACCTGAGTTTCGTACAGGTGCTATAATTCCTAACAGCCTTGCTTCGGAAGCAGTAATTTCTACTTGGGTTTCTTTTCGCAATGGTCCTAATATTCGAACTTTTTGAATTTTATTTTTAAGGCCAACCAGTGTTACTGTTTCTTCTGCTGCATATTGTCCAATTTGGGATAATTCCTTCCGCTTTGTCAATGTATATCCTTTACCAAACAAGGCCTCTAAATGATCTTGTTGTAGATGGACGTGCCTTGCTGAAATTCCAACAGGAACCATGGTACGCACAAGACAACCTCCACCTATGGTACAACCTTTTTTCCCTAATTCAGTAATCACAAGTTGGGTCACCTGTTCAATAAGTGCTTGATGGACAGCCATTTTTTTATATCTCCTTCCTTATTTTAATGAAGGAAGAATATTCCCAATTTCTCCATGAGGACGGGGAATCACATGAACGGCAACAAGATCTCCTAAACGTTGTGCTGCTTCTGCGCCTGCTTCTGTAGCCGCCTTTACTGATCCTACTTCTCCTTGGACAATAACAGTAACAAGCCCTGATCCAATTTTCTCTGTTCCTACTAATTCTACATAAGCTGCTTTTAACATGGCATCTGCTGCCTCAATGGAAGCGGTCAATCCTCTCGTTTCAATCATTCCTATGGCTTGCATCCTTGTATCCTCCTTTTTCACTTCTATTCTTTTTTTGGTTTCCTTCACTTTCTCTACTGCTTTTGTTTTTTTATTTTCTTTTCCTGTTTCTTCGATTCTTGTTTTCTCAATCCCCTGTATACGCTCTTTCTTTTCACTCATATGATACAACCTCCACTTCCTGTTTTTTATGACACAAGATCCAATAGTTTCTCATTGTTTTTTACTATTGGACAAATTTTAAGATTTCAGGATGAGGATTGCTGATCGTAATGCCCATTTTTAAAGGGTTTTTATCCATGGTCTCTCCTGCTCTTTTAGCTCTTTCAATGGCTGTAGTAACTTCCGCCGTACTTCCCCCAACGATGAGTGTAACTAAACGACCTCCTAATCGCTTTTCTGCCTTTAGAAATTGCACATCTGAAGATTTTACCATTTCATCCAATATATAAACTGCATTGGCAAAAAAACTCACTTCTGCAATTCCTATGGCATCGTATCGGTCTGGCTTCATGTAGCCTCCACTATTTTAAAGAGGGAAGTATTTTTTCAATGTCTGTATGAGGCCGGGGAATCACATGGACGGCAACAAGCTCTCCTAATCGTTGTGCTGCTTCTGCTCCGGATTCAGTAGCTGCTTTTACAGCTCCTACATCCCCGCGAACAATAACTGTCACGAGACCTGATCCAATTTTTTCTGTACCTACCAATTCTACATTTGCTGCTTTTAACATGGCATCTGCTGCCTCGATAGAAGCGGTTAATCCTCTTGTTTCAATTAATCCAATAGCTGACATATTGATTTCCTCCTTTAATTGATCTTATTTTTTTATTTTACCTTTGTAATTTGAGCAAGATAAGCAATTTCATCATAAGGTCCTTCCATCACACTAGCTGTTACTTCTATTTCTTGATTGTATTGTAGGGCTACTTTTTTGGCCACCGCAACAGCTTCTTTCACATCTGATAAGGGGCCAATAAATTTGGTTTGTACTGTAAGAGGAAGAGGGAAACTTGTATCTTTGGGATTGATTGTATCGATCCCCACAATGGTAATATCTGCTGTTTTACAAGCTTGATCCATTGCTGCCAATGCAACGGAATATCCTGCGACTTCAAGAAAACCGATTGCGTATGTGAGCATGATAGCACCCCCTAAATAATACGAAAACCACCTTCTGCTAAAACACATCGGCGCTGTCTTGTAAAAGACCGAGCTGAAGTCAATCCTTCTCCTGTAGGCCCTGCAATAGTCATGGTCGTGTATCCTTCTCCTTTGAATCCAACTCCTGCTAACGTACTGGAGTTCTTTACAAAAATAGTTGTTTCAATGGCACGAGCAAAACGGGTAAGACGATCTACATTTTTGGAAAACATAGAAGCCGTATGGCGATTTCCATGTTCTGCTTGTACCGCAAAAGAAATGGCTTCATCTAAGTCTTTACAGCGAACAATAGGAAGTACAGGCATAAGTTGTTCCAGTTGTACAAAAGGATGTTCAAAGGGCACTTCACAAATCAATAAGCGAACATCTCTTTTTCCCGTAATACCAATTTGTTCTAACATTAATCCAGCATCTTTACCAACCCATTCTTTGCGTACATGGTATTCCCTTTTTATATTTCCTGCACAACCACTATTACATGGCTTTTCTTCATACTGTAATACCAAGTTTACAATTTGTTCTAGCTGTACTTTGTTGAGTAAATAAGCCCCAGCTTCAATCATTTGGTATACAAATTCATCGGCTACTTGTTCCAATACAAAGACTTCTTTTTCTGCAAGGCATAAAATATTATTATCAAAGGACGCACCATAAAAAATCTGTTTTGCAGCTTGATGGATATCTGCTGTTTCATCTACAATCACTGGGGGATTACCAGCACCTGCCCCAATGACTTTTTTCCCTGATTGTAGCAAGGCTCTGACCATTGGCATGCCTCCCGTTCCTACTAACAATCGAATTTTAGGGCTTTGGGATAGGACTTTTACAGTTTCCATAGTAGGATTTTTCACCATGGTAATGAGATTTTTAGGACCTCCCTGATTTACAATCGCTCGATTCATCAAATCCAATACATAGGCACAACACTTCTTTGCTGATGGATGAACATTAAAGACAACACTATTACCTGCTGCAATCATAGAAATTGTATTGTTGATAAGAGTTTCTGTTGGATTGGTGGTTGGTGTAATAGCCGCAATAACTCCAAAAGGGGCTGGTTCTTCAAGCATAAGCCCATCATCACCGGAGATAGCATGGGTACGCAAATCTTCTGTCCCAGGCGTTTTATTAATGACCAATTGGTTTTTTAAAATTTTATCTTCATAACGTCCTAATTTGGTTTCTTCTAAAGTCATTCTCGCTAAATTTTCAACTTCTTTTAAACAAGCTTCTCGAATGGCTTTAATAAACTTTTCTCTATCTTTTAACTGAAAATTTTTTGTGTATTCTTTTTGTGCTTCGAAAGCAGCGTCAATGGCATCTTCAATGCGTTCAAATACCCCCATCTGATAGCCTGAATCAACAATTTGTGCATCCTTGGTTGTTTCTATGGCGGGCATTGTATTTAATGACTCTGTTGTGGTAGGCATTTGAATGTTTTTTCCTTCTATTTTGCTCATGACTGCCGAAACGATTCTTAAAATATCCTGTTCACTAACATTCATTTTATTTCTCTCCCTTTCCATAGGTCTGGAGTATGATCTGGGTTACTCGCTCGACAATTTCTTGAATCAATGCTTCTTTGTTCTTTTCTTCCCTTTCATCAGTAGCTTCTTTTGTATTTCCATAACTTTCAATGGGCTGTGAAGTAAAACCACTGAGATTGGTTTCTTGTATAGCACAATGAGGCATACCACCTGACTGAATTCCTAAATTTTGCCTTATTTGTACCAATGCAGATACTTGATTACAGCTTAGTTCATTTGCTTTTCGAATAATATTGCCTGTATACATCATAACAGTTGCATAATATTCTAATGATTCTAATCGATAGAAAGCTTCGAATACATCTTTCCCCCAAGTTAAGGCACCATGATTGGCCAATAAGACTGCGTTATGAGTTTTACAATAAGGTGCAATAGAATCAGGTACTTCTTGGGTTCCTGGTGTTGCATAGGGAGCAATGGGGATGGTTCCTAAGTTAACAACTGCTTCTGGCAAAATAGCACGATCCAAATTGATTCCTGCAATAGCAAAGGAAGTGGCAACAGGAGGATGAGCATGAGTAACTGCAAAAACATCTGGATTTTCTTCATATACCCGAAGATGCATTTTTAATTCTGATGAAGGTTTTCGATTTCCAATGAGTATTTTCCCACTAAGATCTGTTTTAACTAACATATCCTGGGTCATAAAACCTTTTGAAACTCCTGTTGGAGTGGCCCATAAAGCATTGGGGCCTACTCGTATACTGATATTCCCATCATTGGCTGCCACAAAACCTTTGTCATACATTCTTTTTCCTATTTCAAGGATGGCTCTTTTTGCCTCAAAATCAGTCATATACTGAATACCATTAATTTTAATCAACTTCAACCCTCCTTTATCATTGATTTTATTATGTTTTCTTTTAAAATACTTGTCTATAATACTATTTTCCTTCCTTTTTGTTGTTTTGTCAATAGTTTATTTGATATCTTTTTGTTTTATTTTTGTTTTTTTGTTTTTGCAAAGATGAAAAGGTGAAAATATATTGTTTTTTATTGTTTAATGTTTATTTTTTCTTCTTTTTAGTGTATAATAAGGTATATATCTGGATAGAAAGAAGGTATGCTTATGTTGCTAGTTGCAAGAAGAGCTAAAATCAAAGAGTTAATTCTAGAGAAAAAAAGTGTTACTGTTGCTGAATTATCCAAGTTGTTTTCCGTAACCGAGGAAACCATTCGCCGTGATTTAAAAGCTTTAGAAGATGAGGGAGTTTTAACTCGGACTTACGGTGGAGCCTTTATTCAAGACGGTGTTCAAAATGATATTGATATTAATATTCGTGAAACTCTATATGTTGCCAATAAAGAAAAAATTGCTACCCAATGTGCTTCACTCATCCACCATGGAGATTCGATTTTCTTAGACGCTTCCACCACTTCTCTCTTTATCGCAACAAAAATTAAAGATAAACGTATTACAGTACTTACCAATTCCCTAAAAGTTATCAATACTTTATCCGATTCAACAGCCGTACGCTTAATTGCTACAGGAGGTGTTTTAGCTTCCCAATCCATGTCTTTTCTAGGAAGAAGTGCAATCAATAGTATGAAAGAATTTTTTGTAGACAAGGCCTTTATCTCTTGCCGTTCCATTTCCATGGAACATGGGATTACTGATTCCAACGAACAACAAGCGGAGGTTAGACACCTGGCTATCAAACGTGCCAATGAAGTGTATCTTGTCGTTGATTATACGAAATTTAACAAAACCTCTTTTACTCATATTTGTGATTTTAATGAGATCAACGCCATTGTGGTTGATACAAAGTTGGATGAAAATTGGCATAACTTCTTGAGTGAACAAAACATTACTATTGTTGAAAGTAATTAATCATTGATTTTATATTAAAAAGGCTGATTTACCATCAGCCTTTTTAATCTTTTACAATGATGTACTATGGTCAGCCGACTCTTTCTTTTCAAAAATTTCTTTTAGTGATTTTTTAAAAGGTGGTTTGGCAATACCATACTCTGTAATAATAGCGGTGATAAATTGAGCATCTGTAACATCAAAAGCAGGATTATACACCTTAACTCCTTCTGGTGCCATTCTTTTCTCATACCATTTTTCAGTTACTTCTTCTGGCTCCCGTTGTTCGATGGTTATGTCCCATCCCGTTGCACAATTCATATCAATGGTAGAAGTAGGTGCACAAATATAAACAGGTACGTTATAGTGTTTTGCTAAAATTGCAACCCCTGAAGTTCCTATTTTATTGGCTGTATCTCCATTGGCTGCTACACGATCACAACCTACAAATACAGCTTGTACCCATCCATTTCTCATCACCGAAGAAGCCATATTATCACAAATTAATGTTACATCAACACCTGCTCGATGCAATTCATAGGTTGTTAATCTTGCACCTTGTAAGAGAGGACGTGTTTCATCTGCAAATACTTTAAAGTTATACCCTTTTTCTTGTCCCAAATAAATGGGAGATAAGGCTGTTCCATAAGCAGCAGTAGCTAAAGCCCCTGCATTACAATGAGTCAAGATGCCGATATTAGGTTCTACTAAGCTAAGTCCATATTCTCCTATGGTCTTACATACTTTTATGTCCTCTTCTTTAATGGCATGGGCTTCTTGCAATAAAGCCTTTTTAATATCTTCTATACTTTTATCTTTGTTTGACTTTACACATTGTTCCATACGATCCAAAGCCCAAAACAAGTTCACAGCTGTAGGACGAGAAGAAGCAAGATATTGTTTTTTCTTCATAAACTCTTCATAGAATTCATCATACGTGGTGGTAGTTGAGTTTTTAACTCCTAAATAGATCCCAGCAGCTGCAGCTACTCCAATGGCAGGGGCTCCTCTTACTTGTAGTTGATAAATCGCATCCCAGATGGATTCTTGAGTTTTTAAGTGGAGATATTGGGTTTCATTGGGCAGTAAAGTCTGATCCAATATAATAAGTTCACTGTTTTTATCATCCAATGTTACTGTACCAAAATCATATTTATTTGTATTTTCCTTCATCATTTCACCTACTTTATCAAATTTTTATCGTGAAAATTGTTTTTCTACTTTTTTTACATTTGCGATAACGTCTTTTCCATTTTTGAAAGTATCTCTTTGTTTGATAAACTTTTTAGCTGCTGTTAAACAAATTCTTTCTGCCCGTAGCCTAGCAGCCTCATCTTCAATACCAGTGATATCTTTTACCTTGGCCATCCCAATAATCCGTCTTGATAATTCTAATCCTGTTACTGCCGCCGTATCCCTCAATACTGTATCAAGATACCATTGATCAAACCCTTCTACTTTGGCTAGGATTTCTGTTACGTTTTCTTGGAAAGCTTTTAAAAATTTCTCTTTAAATAAATCAACAATTTCTACAATGAGATTTTCCAACCATGTCATATAATCAATTCTCTCCGCTTCATCAAGAATGGTTGCATCTGCATTGGCCCAAGCAAAAATTAAGTTGGCAATTAAATTTCCAACATCATAGCCAATGGGTCCATAGAATGCGAATTCAGGATCAATTACATACGTTGAGTCTGGTTTTACAAAAATAGAGCCTGAGTGTAAATCCCCATGTAATAAAGCTTGTGCATGGTTCATAAAATCAAATTTTAGTTTTGCTACTTCTAAATGAAGTTCTTTATCTTCGTAAAATTCTTTTTTGATCCATTCTAAATTTGGTTCAAAAACAATATTTCGATCTCTATAATTATTATATGGTTCGGTATAGACAAGGTCTTCTGTAATCTCACAAAGTTCTGGATTAATATAGTTTTTTACTGCCATTTTCTTTTCTTTGTGTTCCATAACGATATCTGTTGTTAAAAGTAATGTATTTACCATAAAAGTAGTAATGTGATCCGCAAATAAGGGAAATTTTTTATGCTCGATCAGGGCTTGACGCATAATAACATGATCCGATAAATCTTGCATAGAACAACAATTCATAATAGGGTCATATTTATATACTTCTGGCACATGTCCTGGGGCTAATTTTCCTTCCAGTTGTAAAATTTCTGCTTCAATTCGGTTTCGATCTGTAGATAATTTAAAATCATCTGAAATACGAGCTGTATCACCTGCTTGTTTAACAATAACAGATTTATCAGAATTTTTGTCCCACACACGAAATACATAGTTTAAATTCCCATCTCCAATTTCTTTACACTCCAAATCTGCCTTTTCATCAAAAATCGTTAATTTTTCAATAACATACTCAATAACATCCTTCGGTTTCATTAAAAAATATTGATCAAATCTTGACAATTTGTAGACCTCCTTCAATTAATCTTTTTTACGGAAATAGGTAAGGGCTAAGGCAATGGCTAGTACAGCCCCTTTTACAATATTTAAGGAATAGTAAGGCACAGACATCATTACAAGTCCATTTTCAAGGACTCCTACTAAAACCGCTCCAAAGAAAGTTCCAATAGCATTAGCTCTACCTGCTCCAGCAAAAGAATACCCGATGTATGCTGCTGCTACGGATGGCATTAAATATCCAGCACCTGCATTAATTTGGGCCGAACCAATCCTTGAAGCCAATAAAATCCCCCCTATCCCAGCTAATATGGCAGATAAAAAATATGCAATGGTTCGATATCTTTGGACAGGAATCCCCGAAAGCCTTGCTGCTTCCATATTACCTCCAACTACATATAAATATCTTCCATGTTTTGTATAATTTAAGAAA
This sequence comes from Candidatus Epulonipiscium sp., assembly GCA_012520595.1. Classification (GTDB taxonomy): domain Bacteria; phylum Bacillota; class Clostridia; order Lachnospirales; family JAAYNZ01; genus JAAYNZ01. The sequence goes on from JAAYNZ010000169.1 coordinate 19,420, forward strand.
ATATGAACAGCTACTACAACAACTAGCATGATGATGATAATATAGGGTGCTTGACCAACTTTAGAGAACAAAGGTAGAATGGTTCCTGTTGTCGGGGTTCCATCCAACTTTGACATTCCTTGACTAATGGATCCTCCCCCTGCATAGGTCATGGCTACTCCTTCAAAAATAAACATACAGGAAAGAGTGGCTAGCATATCTGGAATTTTGAGTTTTACAATAAGCAATGAATTTATAATAGCTACTGACAGTACAGCAAGTAAAGAGATTATAATCGCCGGAAATACAGGCATGCTATACCATACAAACATAGACATAACCATGGTATCTGCAAAGGTAGCTACAGATCCTACAGATAAATCAAATCCTCCTACCGTTAGAGAAACCGTAATCCCTATTGCAATTACAGTTACAATGGAAATACTCCTCAATATTGTAATTACATTGGTCTTGGTAGGAAAAGCTTCCGGCATGGCCACCGAAAAAAATACAATCAAAAATACAATGGTAATAATCGTTCCCCACTTTTCAATGAAATCAAGGGCTTTTGAGCCTTTATTTTCTTGCTTTACATTGACTTTTACTTCACTGGTTTTCATTTTTGCTTCCATTTATCACTGACCTCCTGTTGAGTAATAAAGAATTTCTTGCTCACTTGTTTGAGAGGTTTCTAACTCTTTTACAATTTTGCCATCATACATGACATAGGTTCGATCGGAAATCCCAAGTATTTCTGCTACTTCACAAGATGCATAAATAACCCCTTTTCCCATTTGAACCAATCTTCCTATGAGCTCGAAAATATCCTGTTTTGCCCCTACATCTACACCTTTGGTAGGCTCATCAAAAATATATACTTCTGCATCGGCTAATAGCCATTTTCCAACAGCTACTTTTTGTTGATTTCCACCAGATAAATATGCGACTTTTTGTCCTTCACTAGGCGTTTTAATTCCCAATTCTGTAATCATTTTTTTAGCAGCACACCGCTCGGCTCGTTTTTTAATAAAACTTAGTATATTCGTAAAGTTAGAAAGGCTGGCTGCACTTAAATTACTATAAACAGGTTCAAAAACCAGCACTCCTTCTTTTCTTCTTTCTTCTGGCACAAGAGCAAGTCCGTTTCTTACAGCACGATAAGGTGATTTAATGTTTATAAGTTGACCTTGTAATAAAACCTCTCCTTGGCGAACTGGCAGAGCCCCAAAAATAGTTTTACAAAGTTCCGTTTTTCCTGCCCCGACCAAGCCTGATATCCCAACAACCTCTCCTTTTCGTACATACATATTGATATCTTCAATTAAAAAGTCTTGATCTGTTAAGTTTTTGACTTCAAAAAGAGTTTCTCCGAGTTCTACAGGATATTTTACAAAACTTTCATCATATTGACGCCCTAGCATCAATTCCACAATATCATTGACCGTTACCTCTTGTATTTTTTTAGTGGTTACAATCTGACCATCTTTCATAATTGTAATTTCTTCACAAATTTCAAACAATTCAGGAAGCCGGTGGGATATAAAAATAATCCCAACGTTATTTTGTGCTAATTCTCGCACAACTCTAAATAATTCTTCTGTTTCTGTATTACTAAGAGGCGCTGTTGGTTCATCTAAAATCAAAAATTTACAATCCTCTGAAATGGCTCGCGCAATTAATACCATTTGTTTTTGGGCTAATGTAAGATCTTCTACAATGGTTTTTACATTGATCTCTACTCCTAAACGTTCCAACACTTTTTTTGCTGATGCATTGATTACCTGCCAATTGATCCATTGTTTCCCTTGCATTTTGTTTACAAGGGAATTAAGCATAATATTTTCTGCTACAGTTAAATAGGGAATTAAAGCCGTATCTACTTCTTGATAAACAATTTCGATACCCTTTACCTTCGCTTCTTTAGGCGAACGAATATTACAAAATTCTTCGTCAATGTAGATTTTCCCAGTATACCCATCATAAGCACCTGAGAGAACTTTCATTAATGTGGATTTTCCAGCTCCATTGGCTCCTATTAGCGCATGTATCTTTCCCGTTTCAATGTTAAAATCTACGTTAGAAAGAGCCTTAACTCCTGGAAATTCCATAGAAATGTCTCTCATTTCGATCTTTGACTTTTTATTTCCCAATTTCTTCACCACCATCCTACCTTTTTGCAATTCTACATACTACTTTTTTATATAAATATTCAATCTCATAAACAGAATAAACTAGAAGTAAACCGTATATCCAGTTGACATGTGACTTCTTAGGTAGAGAATTGAGTTTTATTCTTTAAAACTCAATGAATCACTTAGAAAGGTCAGTGGGAGCAGCAGAGGGATATACGAGTTTACTGGAAACTTAGATTTTCAATACGGATATTTATCGTTTATCATCAATCGACTATTTGTAAATATCTCTTAAAATATCCATCCATGGTTCATTAAAGGCTTCTGATACACCCCAACCTTCTACCACTTCATGTAAATTTTCCATATTGGTCTCTGGTTTTAATTGCTCTTGACGTATTAATTTTGCTTCTAGATCATAAAATTGGGGCACTTCTTCTCCTGCAAATTTTTTCGCTAACAACCGCATGTTTACAATTCCAATTAACTTAGGATCAACAGCTGCTGTGGCTTTCCAAATACTATTAGGTTCTCGCATTAAGTTCATATCTTGATTAGATACGTCAATAGAAATCATGGTAATGTCTGTACGACCTGCATCTTGCATCGCTTTGTATCCACCCTTTGCCAATTCATCCCAAGATCCCCAAAAAGCATCAATGGATCCCTCTGGATATTTGGCTAATACAGCTCCTACTTTCGCTGCCATATCTCCTTGTACGTCTTGGAAGTTGGACGGTCCAATTTGTTCCACTGTAACAATTTTTCCTTCTTTTTCGTATTTTTCATAAATTGTTTGACGACGATCAAGAGGTGGAACCCCTGGCCCAAACCATAATTTTAAGATTCTTGGTGAATTTCCATCTTTGCCTAATTTCACAATTTCATCTAACGATAATTCTGCCAATTTCATATCGTCTTGTGCTGTAAAGGTAACATTTTCCAATGGTTTTCCATCTTTTTCTGCAACAGTATCAAAAGTCACTACATGCATACCTTTTTCCACTGCTGGTTTAATCATTTCATAAGAATAATCTGCTTTTCCATGAGAAATAATTAAACC
>JAAYNZ010000170.1 GCA_012520595.1 Candidatus Epulonipiscium sp.
AGCGGCTATTTTATTTGGCTTTTTGGCAGCTTTATTTTTTAATCCCAAAGCGAAAGAATAAAAAAGTTTCTTCTGTTTTAAGAAGAAACTTTTTAAGTGTACTTTTTTATAAAATCTAAGGTTGGGGATAAGAAAAGTCATCTAAACTATCGACCTCGCTATGAATACTTGATTGAGGTTGTCCAAAAGGATCAAAAGGAACTATATTTTCTTCATTATCGTTGTTATTGTTTTTCTTGTTTCCATTTCCGTTATTTCCTTTGTTTCCCTTGTTCTTTTTGTCGTCGTCAACAGGAGGAAATAAAGGATCACCAGGAGAAATAGGTTCAAATATATGAGGACCATGAATATTACAATATTCTCCTTCTAAGTTAGGAGGAATTTCATATTGAGCATCTCGAATACGAGGAGGTTTAGAGCTATTTAGAACTTCAGGTAAAATGGGTTCAGGTCGGCGAATAAAAACTTTTTCTGCTGTACTACCCTCGGGACAATGATCTGTAGCAAGACGCTCTGAAACTGTACAAATGGTGTGCTTTTCATGAACATCACAAGGTTCTGTTGGTTCTGTTCCCTTTACAAAATACTCCGTTCGAACTCGAGAACCTCTAGGGTCAGCATTACACAAACCATCTACAGGTAATTTACCAGAATCGGCACATACTTGAACTTTTACAATATTAGCAGGAACTTCAAAGTCTTTTTGCGGCAACTCTTGATGAATTTCTTCCATAATGGTTCGCCACAAAATATTATGGTAACTTTTATCATATCGTAGACGTTTTGGAGTATCATGACCCATCCAAATACCTGCCACATAATAAGGAGTATACCCTACAAAAATTAAATCTTTATCATCACTGGTGGTTCCTGTTTTACCAGCAATGGGCATTTTTACTTTCGTAAATTGAGCCAATCGTCCTGTACCTTTTGTAATAACATCTTTCATCATATCTGTTAGTAAAAAAGCACTGGTGTCTTTTAAAACACGTCTTGTTTTAGGATTGTTTTCTAAAAGAATATTTCCATCATGATCTAAGATTTTAGTATAAAAAACAGGTTCTACATAAACTCCTTTATTGGCAATGGCGCCATAGGCTGCTGTCAATTCTAAGACGGTAACCCCATCGGTGACTCCTCCTAAAGCCAGGGAAGGTGTTTTATCGGTAAAACGTTTTCCATTTCGTTCAATATTATCATGAATGGTGGTAAATCCAAAGTTCATTAAATAATCAAATCCTGTATTAATACCAATATCCATTAGTGTTTTTACAGCTAATACGTTCATAGATTGTTCGATGGCAAGACGAACAGAGGAAAGCCCCCAATAATTAAATTGTTGATGATCATACCAGTTTTTAGGTTGATATGATGGTTGTCCTGGAATATCAATAACAAAGGGAACATCGTCAATAACGGTAGCAGGTGTATATCCACCTGTATCCAAAGCAGGAGCGTACGCTGCTAAAGGTTTAAAAACAGAACCAGGTTGACGCATGGCTCGAGTAGCTCGATTAAAGGTTTGGCTTGCTTCTTTTCGTCCCCGACCACCAGCCAAGGCTTTAATTTGACCTGTTTGATAATCCATTAGGACAAATGCAGATTGAGGTTGAGGAGCTTTCAATAATTTTTCTCCTACAACTGTATCCCCAGGCTGCATAATTTCTTCTTTTACAGAAGCAACAAAAGCATCAATTTCTTCATCTTTAGGTAAGAGTTTTTCACGGTAATAATGTTTTAATCCTTTTTCTTTATCCTGATGTTGAACGGATATTTCATACATGACTTTGATTTCATAATCCATTTTTTTAGGTGGAAATAACTCTTCATTATTGTAGGCTCGATCTACAATATCTTGTATTTTTGAATCCTGAGTAGTATAAATACTAAGTCCACCTCGAAAGAGTACATTATAGGCTTGGGTTGAATTTAATCCTTTTTGGATTTGTAAGTCGTTCAGGACTCGATTGACTACTTCGTCTACAAAATACGTATTATGAGATTCAGCTTGTAGTTTTTGACTTACCGTTTGAATTTTAGAATAAACATCTTCACTTAAAGCTGCTTGGTGTTCTGCTTCATTAATATAACCTTGTTCTAACATTTTATCTAACACTCGTTTTTGACGTTGTTGATTATGATCTGGAAATGTAATGGGACTATAATAACTAGGATTTTGAGTAATAGCAGCAATAACTGCAGACTCAGCCAAAGAGAGTTCAGATACATCTTTGTAAAAATATCGATGAGATGCAGCTTGAACACCTAGGGTATTATGTCCAAGAGCAATGGTGTTAAGATAGTTTTCTAATATTTTATCTTTATCCATCTTTTTTTCTAATTGAATGGCCAGATATTGTTCCTGAATTTTTCGTTCCCATTTTTTTTCTTCTGTTAATACATTATTTTTAATCAACTGTTGAGTAATAGTACTAGCTCCTTCACTAAAAGAACGGGTTTTGATATTCTTAACAACGGCTCTGGCAACTCCCCGAAGGTCAATTCCAAAGTGATCATAAAAACGTTCATCTTCTACGGCAATGAAAGCTTTTTGTAAGTGTTTGGGGATTTGATCTAGTTCAACGTAAATCCGATTAGCTTCTTCACCATATAGTGTAGCTAATTCGTTTCCTTCTGAATCATAAACAATGGATGCATATCCCTCAGGGGTAACATACATTTCATTAATTTCAGGAGCAGTACTAATAAAACCAAGAACAATGCCCATAACAGATCCTACGCCAGCAAAGCCAGCGATTAAAAGAGCAATAAAAAATATTCGAAAAACAATAATACCTGTTCTTTTTTTTATTTTTTTATTTTTAGATTGATAGTTTTTCTTTTTCTTTGCATTGGCTTCTTTCGAATAATTCATAACCAATCCTCCTTATCATTTACTTATTATATCAGATAACCTTTTTTGTTAAAAGAGGAATTATGATTTCTATTTATGAGCATTGGATAAAAAACAAGGTTCTATTCCTATAAAAAAAGAAAATTAGTTAATTTATAACCTTTTTTCATCTTTTTTAGATCGGAACATAAAATACATACAAGGGGGGCTTGATATGAGAAGAAATGTAAAAGGACGAAAACCACGAAAAAGAAAAAAACGAAAATATCCCTATTTGAAAAGTATAGTATTGATTCTTTTCCTAATTTTTATCATTGTATATGCTGTTCGAAGTTTAGAGCGGTATGTGATGCCTACTGTTTTAGCCATGGCAGAAATTCGGGCCAGGACCATTGCTAGCCATGCTATTGGCCAAGCGGTTAAAGAAGGAATCCAAAAACAAAATCTGCATTCTCAAGACTTAGTTTTTTATGATTATAACGACCAACAAGAAGTCATATCCTATTCCATTAATACGATGAAAATTTATGAATTAAGTGCGGATGTTATTGAAAATTTAACAAAAGAGTTAGATACTATAGGAGAAACGATTGTATCGGTCCCCATTGGTAATATTATGAAAAGCCAAATTTTTTCGAATATGGGACCTGCTATTAAGATTGAAGTAATTCCAATCGGAACGGCTCATATTGAATATGGAACGGAATTTAAATCTACAGGAATTAATCAAGTGAATCATCGCATATGGTTGGAAGTAAATACAGAGCTTCAAATAGTTAGTCCATTAAAAGAAAACAAAATAACAGTATCTCAACAATTTACTTTAGTGGATCGAGTCATGAGTGGAACTGTACCACCTCATTACATTCATATCCCCTCAGAAACAGGGTTTAACAACAAAGACTTAGATTTTAATACCTTTGATTTTCGTTATTAAAAAACAAATTGACTTTTAAACATGATATGGTATAATATATGCAGTTTGTACGAGATGATACGCTAAGAGTGGCCTATCTGCAAATAAAGAAAAGATAAAGGCGTTCTCAAGGGGGCTTGGGTACGCCTTTTTGTTATTAAAAATAAGAAGATACAGTAGGAAATAGTATAGGAGGCATCAATATGAATCACTGTTGTGGAAAGTCTATTACAGATGTTTTTGGTATAAATGTATTTAATGACAGTGTCATGAAACAGCGTTTGCCCAAAGATACCTATAAAGCACTTAAACGGACCATCGAAGAAGGCGCAGAGCTTACCTTAGGGATTGCAGAAGTGGTTGCCAATGCGATGAAAGATTGGGCCATTGAAAAAGGGGCGACCCATTATACCCATTGGTTTCAACCCATGACAGGTATGACAGCAGGAAAGCATGATTCCTTTATTTCATTAACGGATGATGGTCGTGCCATTATGGAGTTTTCAGGAAAAGAACTTATTAAAGGAGAGCCAGATGCATCTTCTTTTCCATCAGGGGGGCTTCGAGCTACTTTTGAAGCACGAGGGTATACAGCTTGGGATTGTACGTCCCCTGCCTTTTTAAAACAGGATACAGCTGGGAATATGACATTGTGTATTCCTACTGCCTTTTGTTCTTATACAGGAGAGGCTTTAGACACAAAAACACCTTTACTTCGCTCCATGGAAGCTCTTTCTAAACAGGCTATGCGAATTCTTCGACTATTTGGGAATACTACGGCTAAAAGAGTTATTACAACAGTAGGGGCAGAACAAGAATATTTTTTAGTAGATAAAAAGTTATATCAACAACGAAAAGACTTAATCTTTGCTGGACGTACTCTTTTTGGAGCTATGCCACCTAAAGGTCAAGAGTTAGAAGATCATTATTTTGGTAATATACCAGATCGGATTTCAGCTTTTATGGCAGAACTGGATTATGAATTATGGAAATTAGGTGTTTCTGCTAAAACAAAACACAATGAGGTAGCTCCAGCTCAATATGAAATAGCTCCTATTTTTACAACAGGGAATGTAGCTACGGATCATAATCAGTTGGTAATGGAAACATTAAAAAGTGTAGCTCATCGGCATGGATTGGCTTGCCTACTTCACGAAAAACCTTTTGCAGGTATGAATGGTTCAGGAAAACACAATAATTGGTCTATGAGTACCAATGATGGGCAAAATTTATTGGATCCAGGAAAGACTCCTCATGAAAATGCACAGTTTTTAGTTTTTTTAGTTGCCGTCATACAAGCAGTTGATGAGTATGCAGAGCTTTTACGCCTTTTTGCAGCCAATACAGGGAATGATCACCGTTTAGGGGGTAATGAAGCTCCACCAGCTATAATTTCTATTTTTCTAGGGGAACAGTTAACAGAGATTTTAGAGCATATTGAAAATGGGGAAGTTCGAGCATGCAAACAAAATGGTGAATTAAAAATCGGTGTGTCTACTTTACCACGATTTCCCCAAGATGCTACAGATCGAAATCGAACATCCCCTTTTGCTTTTACAGGCAACCGATTTGAATTTCGTATGGTACCTTCTTCTGCCTCCATTGCTGGTCCCAATATTGTGTTAAATACAGTAGTAGCGGATACCTTATCACGGATAGCAGATCGGTTGGAACAAGCAGAGGATTTTCATAAGGAAGTTCAAGAATATCTAAAAGAAACCATCAAGAATCATAAACGCATTATTTTTAATGGAAATGGATATGCAGAAGAATGGATAAAAGAAGCAGAAAAACGTAGATTGCCCTTTATCAAAAATACAGTAGAGGCAATACCACATTTAATCTCAGAAAAATCCGTTTATGTTTTTACCAAACATAAGGTATTTTCTAAAACAGAATTATATGCTCGATATGAAATTTTATTAGAAGATTATATTAAACAGATCAATATAGAAGCAGTAACTATGATCCACATGGCTAAAAGACAAATTATTCCGGCAGTTATTAAATATACAACCCAATTAGCACAATCCATAAATGAAGTGAGTAAAATAGGTGGAATTTCACCTGCTATACAAACCAAGTTATTAAAAAAGGTAACAGAGCTTTTAGAGACCTTTGATACAGGATTGGAAAGATTAGAAGAACTGTTAAGTAAAGTAGATCAAAGCTCTGAAAATCATTACGAACAAGCCTGTTATTATCGTGATCATATTTTTACAGCTATGGAAAACTTACGAAAAACAGGGGATCAACTTGAAACTTTAATGGAAGAAAGTTTATGGCCCTTTCCTATTTATAGTGATTTGCTATTTCGAGTATAGATATACATGCTTACGGGAATGTTAGCTTTTCAACTGGATATCTATTATCTTATATAAGTAATTTAGAAAATATGGTATAATAGTCACTAAAAAAGGAAGATTAGGAAAGAAGGGTGACGTTTTTGATCATTACCGTTGAATTAAATCCTATTATTCATGAAACCTATTTTGTTGAGAATTTTCAATTAGAAAAAGACAATATAATTATAGAACAAACAATCGAAATTCAATCCGCAGGGGTTCATGCAGCAAAAACAATTAAAATTTTACAGGGTGAGCCTGTTGTTCATGGTTTTTTAGGAGAATTAAACGGACGTTATATTAAAAATGAGCTAGACCGAAATAAAATTAAGACAAGTTTTGTATGGATTGCAGCTCATACTCAAGTGAATACAACTATTGTAGATAAAACTCATACTCAAGTGACCAATCTTGTGAATCAGGGGATTGACATTCAACAGAAAGAAGAAATGTATTTAATTAAAAAGATTCATCAAGAGATGCCAAATGGAAGAGTGATGATTTTGGGAAATAATACACCCAAAGGTCTTTCTGCTGCTTTTTATCAAGATTTAATAGTGGAAGGGAAAAAACAAAATATAAAAAGTGTGTTAGCAGCAGAAGAACAACAATTACTTTATGGATTGGAAGCTATTCCTTATGCAGTAAAACTCAATGAAAAACAACTTCAACAACTAAACATTCATGGGGAAACCATAGAACAATGGTTACCCCAGTTGCAACAATGGATCTATAAAGGGATACACTATATTGCTTTGGATTTGGGAGAAAGAGGAGCCTATCTACTATCCAAGAACAAATCTTGTTATATTGAACCTCCTCCACTAAGGTTTTCTTATAATCCTCTAGCTTCTCATGCTTTTTTAGGAGCTTTAGCAGTGGGAATTGAAAGAAAATATGAGCAAGAGAAGATTGCAAAACTATCCTTAGCCTCCAGTTTATCTTTTATGCAGCAAACCCAAGATCAGCCTATGAAAAAATCGGATATTGACAGTATTTTCAAGAAGGTAAAAGTAAGAGAGATCAGATAAAGGAGGATTTTATGACCATTGAACAAAAAGAGGAAAAAGTAATTCTTATTGGAGTTGATCTAAAACAAAGGGGGTCTTTAACCCAAGATTCTTTGTACGAATTAGGAGAATTAGCAAAAACAGCAGGTGCTCAGCCCGTAGGTACCATCATCCAATCACTGGATCATATTCATCCTGCTCATTACATTGGAAAAGGGAAAATAGGAGAAGTTAGAGTTTTATTACAAGAGTCACAAGCAGAAGGCATTATTTGTGATGATGAATTATCTCCTGTTCAGCTTAAAAATTTAGAGCAACTTTTAGATACGAAGGTCATGGATCGAACCATGCTGATTTTGGATATTTTTGCCCAAAGAGCAGTCAGCCGTGAAGGTAAACTTCAGGTTGAACTGGCTCAATTGCAATACCGATTACCCCGATTGGTGGGGCTTGGAACCTCCCTATCTCGATTAGGCGGGGGGATCGGTACTCGTGGACCAGGGGAGAAAAAGTTAGAAACAGATCGAAGACATATTCGAAATCGAATTCAAGAGTTAAAAAAAGAATTGGAAAGTTTAGAAAAACATCGGCATTTGATTCGGAGCCGAAGAGAAAATTCAGGAATACCATTAGTGGGAATTGTAGGCTATACTAATGCAGGGAAATCAACTCTTCTGAATGCACTTACAGAAGCAGGTGTTCTAGCAGAAGATAAGTTGTTTGCCACCCTTGATCCAACAACACGAAAAGTACAATTACCTGGTGGTACTGAAGTTTTGCTTTCTGATACCGTTGGATTTATTCATAAATTACCCCATCATTTAATTCAAGCTTTTCGTTCTACTTTGGAAGAAGTACAATATGCTGATATCCTTTTACATATTGTCAATTCTCAAAGTTTAAATTTAGATCATCAGATGGAAACAGTATATGATACTTTAAATAAAATAGGAGGTATTACTTGTCCTATAATAACGGTTTACAATAAAACAGATCTTCCTGCACAACAGCCTTTATTACTGGATCCGAGAGCAACTAAAACCTACTATATATCAGCCCAAGAAAAGATAGGATTAGAAGAATTATTAAAAGGAATCGAAGAAGCTTTACAAGAAAATAAGAAAATTTTTGAAGTCCTCATTCCTTATGCAGAAAGCCAATGGGTTCAATTTATTTATGGGCAGTGTGAAGTGCTTGAAATCGAACATGTTGTGGAAGGAACTTATATGAAAGTATATGCAAATTCATATATTATACAAAAGTTACAAAAATATGAAAAAAATCCATAAAAAATATTTCGCAAAATTAGAGATCAAAAGGATTGATTCGACAAAAGGATTGTCAAATCAATCAAGGCCTTGTCAAAAGAGAAAGGTTTTTTTGTAATTATGCGATAATTCACACTGGTTTTTTAAAAAAGGATTGTTTATAATAACCCTTGTACAGTAAAATGGAGAGGGGTTACTTATATATGATATCTAAATTTTTAGAAGGTACACGCAACTGCATAGTAGAAAAAGGACATCAGATTCAATTAGAGTATTATTTAATTGAAACAAAGCTCCGTGAAAATTCAGAAGAACTGGAAACATTGTACGGAATAGAAATTATAAAACGAAATCAAGATTCTATGTTGGAATTTCCCATGGAATCAGATATGATTTCGGGAATTTCTGAAAATAAAGAAAAAGTAAGACAAATTTTAAATCAATTAATTGCCTATACAGTAACACCAGTAACCTTACCTTATGTTTTAGATGACTATTTTTATGAAACACCTTTTATCTCTTCTTGAGATAAGGTGTTTTTTTAAATTTTTAATTATGAATGTGGATATCATAGTAAACAAGATGGAGATATGGTAAAATAAATAAATCAGAAGAATAAATAGAAGGAGATTTATGATAATGTAGGGAGGGTACAATGTTAAAAAAGTATAAAACAATTTTACAACAAGCAGAAGCAGAAATCATGGAAAAGAAATCACGTTTTATTGCTACAGTTGCTCCCGTTAAAACGGAAACAGAGGCACAAGATTTTATAGAGGCCTTACGGAAAAAATATTGGGATGCAACTCATAATGTTTTTGCCTATCAAATAGGAGAAAAAAATGAAATTCAGCGTTGTAGTGATGATGGAGAACCGAGTGGAACAGCAGGATTACCTGTATTGGATATGATTCGAGGAGAAGATTTAAAGAATGTCGTTGTAGTTGTCACAAGATATTTTGGAGGAACTCTTCTTGGAACGGGAGGACTCGTAAGGGCTTATGGACGCAGTGCTAAAGAAGGGCTCTTGGCAGCTCAGATTATAACGAAAGTTTTATATCAACGCTTTGAAGTATCGATTGATTATTCTTTAATGGGGAAAGTCCAGTATGAGATTTTGCAAAATGGGTATGTTATTCAAGACACTTTATATACAGACGAAGTAACCTTTGTTGTATTGGTGGAATATCCTCAAAAGGATGTATTTACGAAACAAATCATTAATCTTACAGCCAATCAAGTTCAATGTATTCCTACGGACCAAGTATATGGAACATGGCTAGGAGAAGAACTTCAGCTTTTTGAGTAGTATTACTTAAGAAGTCATATGTCGAGTGTATATACGGCTTACTTCCAGTTTGTTTTGTTTATGGATGTGTATTGTATATTTATATAGAATACAGTAAGAAATTAAAGATGATTTTAACAAAATAAGATACTTTAGGAAAAGAGTGAATTTTAAAAAGGAGACGAAGAATATGCAAATCGAACAACTATTAGAGAAAAAAGTATGGGCAGTGGTAGGAGCTACTACTGATACTGAAAAATATGGATATCGGATCTATAAAGAATTAAAAGATGCTGGATATACAGTTTATCCCGTTAGTCCTAAATATACAGAAATTGATGGGGATTTGGTTTATCCAACACTTTCAGACCTGCCTCAAAAGCCAGAAGTAGTAGACTTTGTAGTCAATCCTAAGATCGGAATGAATGTAGTAAAAGAATGTGCTGAACTAGGAATTAAAAATATTTGGTTACAACCAGGAACGGTCAGTGATGAAATCTTAGAATATGCAAAAAATAATGATATTCATGCTGTTCAAGCTTGTGTACTTGTAGCTCTTCGAACGATGCGTTGACAAACAAAAAAAAAGGGAATATAATAAATACATATATTCACATAGGAATACTTGGATAAGGAGGAAGGAAGATGGGAAAAATATATCAATCCATAGAGGAGCTAATTGGCAACACACCCATAGTAAAATTAAATCATGTGGTAGAAGAAAATAGTGCAGAGGTATATGTAAAGTTAGAGTGGTATAATCCGGGTAGTAGTGTTAAAGATCGAATTGCCCATTATATGATTGAGACAGCAGAAAAAGAGGGACGTATCAAACCAGGAGATACCATTATTGAACCAACTAGTGGGAATACAGGAATTGGGCTTGCTATGGTAGGTGCTGCTAAAGGTTATCAAGTCATTCTTACGATGCCAGATACAATGAGTATCGAACGAAGAAAATTATTAAAGGCTTTTGGAGCTGATTTGGTTTTAACTCCAGGAATGGAAGGAATGACAGGGGCTATTCATAAAGCAAAAGAATTAGCAGATGAACATGGTTATTTTATGCCTCAACAATTTCATAATCCAGCCAATCCTGAAGTGCATCGACAAACTACAGCAAAAGAAATATTAGCAGATATGGATGGAGATCTAGATGCTTTTGTGGCTGGTATTGGCACAGGAGGAACCATTACTGGATGTGGAGAAGTTCTTAAAAAAGAAATTCCTCATATCCAGATTGTGGCAGTTGAACCTAGTAATTCTCCGGTATTATCTAAGGGGGAAAAAGGACCTCATAAAATTCAAGGGATCGGAGCTGGATTTGTTCCAGGTGTTCTCAATACCCATATTTATGATCGAGTGGAAGCCATTGAAGATGAAGAAGCCATGGAAATGGCACGACGAGTAGCCAAAGAAGAAGGTATTTTAGTAGGAATTTCTTCTGGTGCAGCTATTGCTGCTGCTTTAAAAATTGCTAAAGAATTAGGTAAAGGGAAAAAAGTATTAGCTATTTCACCTAGTTATGGGGAACGATATTTAAGCACTTCTTTGTATGAATAATACTTTTATTTCATAAAATATATCATGGGTTATGATAGTAAAAATAAGGGAGTAGGGTACTACGTCCCTTATTTTTTGGACAATTTTGTTAAAATATTTTCATTGTACCTGGTGATTGTAAAAGAAAGAGAAACATGCTAAAATATTGGTGATATGAAGATAAGGAGGTTGCAAAATGGCTGGACATTCTAAGTTTGCCAATATAAAGCATAAAAAGGCAAAGGCCGATGCTCAAAAAGGGAAAATATTTACAAAATTAGGTAGAGAAATTGCAGTTGCTGTTAAAGAAGGTGGTCCAGATCCGAATAACAATCGTAAGCTGAAAGATATAATTGCTAAGGCAAAATCAAATAATATGCCCAACGATACTATTGAAAGATCCATTAAAAAAGCAGCTGGAGAAGGAGATTCCATTCATTATGAAGAAATTCTTTATGAAGGATACGGTCCCAGTGGTGTAGCTGTTATTGTACAAGTATTAACAGATAATAAAAATCGAACGGCTGCTAATGTTAGACATGCTTTTACAAAAGGTGGAGGCAACCTAGGAACGACAGGTTGTGTATCTTTTATGTTTGATAAAAAAGGACAGATTGTTATCGAAAGAGCTGAAGACATCAATGAAGATGATCTAATGATGTTAGCTTTAGAAGCAGGAGCAGAGGATTTTATTGCAGAAGAAGAAGGGTATGAAATTATAACCACACCAGAAGATTTTTCAACGGTTCGAGAAACCATTGAAGAACAAAACATTCCTATGTTATCTGCAGAAGTAGCAATGATCCCTCAAACAACAACAGCGTTAAGTGATCCGGAAGATGTTAAAAAAATGAACAAATTATTAGAACTTCTTGAAGAAGATGATGATGTCCAAGAAGTATTTCATAACTGGGAAGAAGACGACGAATAATTCTTTATTTTACCTGTTCTTTTTTTTCTCTTCGTGTTATACTAATAGTACAATTTATCCCATAGCGAGCTAGCCTAAAATATTTATTTTGAAAAAAGGATTTAGGATATCACGCTTTTCGATAAGTTTATTCATAGGAAGGAGAAGGTATATGTTTAGAAAAATGGTTCAAAGACGTTTTGTAGATATGAAACAATTTCCTAACGTACTGAAAAAGATGACAAAGCAAGAGGAGAAAAAATGCAATTGGCCTTGGATTGTTTTAGGCGTAGTTGCTTTATTAACGGGTATTGGTCTTGCTCTTTGGTTCTATATGCGTCCTGATGATGAATGGGATGAAGATTGGGATGAAGAAGACTGGGATGATGAGGATTGGGACTTTGAAGACGACGATAATATTATTGCTATTGATGGAAGTGCATATAATGCTTCAAAGTTAAAAGAAGATTTAGAACAGTCAATGCAAACTGAATTAGAAGATGGAGAAGATCCAGCAGAAGAGAAGGAAGAAGAATAAAATAAAATCAGTAATAATGACAAAAAGACATCCTATAGGATGTCTTTTTTAGAGGAGGCTCTGATGAAGAAAAATGACATTGTAGAAGGACGAATTCAAGAAATTCGATTTCCCAATAAGGGGATAGTAGTCATTGATGAAGGAAAAATAATTGTAAAAGGGGGGATTGAAGGACAAAAAGTAAAAGTTCGTATTACAAAGAAAAAAAATGACAAAATCTTAGGAGAAATTATCAAAGTTATAGAAAAAGCACCCTATGAACAAAAAGCCCTTTGTCCCCACTTTGGAGATTGTGGAGGTTGTAATTACCAAAATGTACCTTATCATCAACAATTAAAAATAAAAGAAAAACAAATTCGAAGGTTACTAGCTCCTTTTTCATTGAGAGAAGAGCAGTTTTTAGGGATTGAACCTAGCCCAAAGGAGTGGGAGTATCGCAATAAAATGGAATTTTCTTTTGGGGATGAGGTAAAGGGAGGTCCTTTGGCTCTTGGCATGCGAAAAAGAAAAAGTTTTTATGAAGTTGTAACAGCTACGGATTGCCAAATTGTAGATGAAGATTTTCGATGTATATTAGGGATTGTCTTGGACTATTTTCAAAAAAAAGAAATTCCTTTTTATCATAAAAAAACTCATAAAGGTGTTTTGCGCCATCTAGTAGTACGAAAGGGAATGAAAACAGGGGAAGTTTTAGTTAACTTGGTTACTAGCTCTCAAACGGAATTTGATTTAGATGCATTAGCAGAAAAAATTCAAAAAACATTGCCCAGAGGGTTTTTAAAAGGTTTTCTTCATACCATTTATGATGGGGTTGCAGATGTAGTAAAAAGTGATGAAACTCGTATTATTTATGGACAGGATTTTTTTACAGAAGAACTTTTAGGTTTGACTTTTAAGATTTCTGCTTACTCTTTTTTTCAAACGAATACATTAGGAGCAGAAAAATTATATAGTATTGTTCGTGACTTTGCAGGAGAGACCAAAGGTAAAACTATTTTTGATTTATACTGTGGCACAGGTACCATTAGTCAAGTAATGGCACCCGTTGCTAAAGAAGTGATCGGCATTGAAATTGTAGAAGAAGCTGTAGAGGTGGCCAAAGCCAATGCAAAGCTGAATGGTTTGGATAATTGTACGTTTATTGCTGGAGATGTATTAACGAAGGTAGAGGAATTAACCCAAAAACCTGATTTGATTATTTTAGATCCACCTAGGGATGGGATTCATCCCAAAGCCATTCATAAAATTATAGATTTTGGAGCTCCTGAAATTGTGTATGTATCTTGCAAACCAACATCCTTAGTAAGGGATTTGGAGATTTTCTTACAAGAAGGGTATAGGATTAAGAAGGTAAAATGTATGGATATGTTTCCGAACACGGTGCATGTGGAGACGGTGTGTCTGATGTCTAGAAAATAAAGTCCGAAAAGCCTTTAAAATACTGGGTTTCATAAAATGAAGTAAATCTGTCAACTCGACTTAAACCCTCGATATGGGTACATGG
>JAAYNZ010000022.1 GCA_012520595.1 Candidatus Epulonipiscium sp.
AAGAATCAAAAGCTATCAAAACAAAGGCATATCCGAATTAGCATTACAAGTGGGAAGAGGAGAACCGTTGGGGGATGGGTATGAGAAAGTCCGTGTTAGTGAATTTATGAGTAACAATCTAAATCATTTGAAACCTATTAAAGTAGAAAAGATATCTAATCTTCATATTAATCAAACAGGGGAAAAAAATCATTTATTTCGTTACGAAGCAATTAAAAGAGGACAAGGATTTAAAGGGATTATAAAAGTAGAACAAGAAGAAGATGTTCAAGAAGTAATCGATTTACTTCAAGATGCTAGGGTTTATATCGGAGGTTCAAAAGGAAGTGGATATGGAAAATGTCGTATTTATAATATGAAGCTGGTAGAAGAGAATCCAGAAGCACAGGGATTTGAATCCTTTATGGATTTTAGACAAGATCTATATATTCTGGCTCTTTCTGATATTTTGTATCGAACTGATGTAGGCGAATATAAAACTTTTTTGGAGGAAGATTTTTTACAAAACAAGTTAGGGTTGGACAAGGTAGAGTACATTAACAGTTCGATTGAAACTAGAGATATTACTTCTTTTAACAACAAATGGGGTTGCTATACTCCTCAGATTCGAGGAATCAAGGCCGGTAGTGTATTTCAATATAAAATTACAGGGAAATTAACTATAGACAAGGTTCAAGCATGGATGAATCAAGGAATTGGAGAACGGAAACAGGAGGGTTTTGGTCGGGTATTAGTTCTAAATGATTTACCAGATGCCTTATTACAAGAGCCATATAGCCTTAAAGAAAAAGTGGTTGTAGCTATAACAGCTCAACAACTTGAGCAAAAACAAAAGGCCCAAGTAGAACAAATCATCAATCACATTTTTAAATATCGAATGGAATCATTGATTTCTAGCATTGTTTTAGAAGAATATCAGAATATTAAAAATCCAAAAGGGATGAAAGAAAGTCAATGGGGTACCTATATGGATTTATTTACTTTTTTGCAATATCAGTCATTAGAGGAAGGACAAAAAATTTATAAAGACCATATGAAACACATTGAAGAAAAAAAGAGCTTTTCTGCACAACAAATGAATCGAGTTAGGTATAAAGGAGGGCAAGGAGAAAAGTCCCTAAGAGAGTTTTGGGATGATTGTATTTTTATAGAAAATGGAGGCTTGGGATTTTTCAATCGCTATGCTCCAAGAAAGATAGAAATGGATGGAATTACATCTAAAGTGAAGGAAGATTTCATTTATCAAACAAATATAAAGGTATTGACAGAGATTTGTAGATATCATTTGAGGAAGGAGGACTAATTTGTATGAACATGCGAACGATAATTCAAGTAGAAATCGAAAATCTTTCACCCTTATTTATCGGAGATGAAGAAGGTAGTTTGTTATTAGATGAAGGAAGGAAAGAAGCCTATTTGCCTGGGACCAGTATTACAGGTGTTTTTCGAAATTATTTATTAAAAATTCAACAAGAAGCGGAAAGACTTTTTGGGGACCAGACAAAAGAAGATTCATCCATGAGTAAAATTTATATTTCTGATGCTTTTGCACCCATTCAAAGGTTGGAACGGCGCGATGGAGTTCGTATTGATGGAAGGACAGGCACGGCTGTAGATGGTGGTAAAATTGAACGGCTGTATTTAGGTGAAGGAATGGTCTTTTCTCTTACCTTTGAAATTCGATCAAAGAAAGAAGAACATGATGAATTTAAAACTATGATTTATCAATGTTTGAAAGCATTAGATTTACAGCATCTTCGTTTAGGAGGACAAAAAAGCAGTGGATTGGGTAGGTTTACAATACGAAAAGCAGAAGAAATTACATTTGATTTAACTGATGCAGAGCAATGGCAACGATATCTTTTGAGAGATGATTCTCGTAGTAAAAACATAAAAAAACAGATTGATCAAGTTGAAATTCCACAAAAAATGATTGTATTTCGATTAAAAGGCCACTTTACAAATCCTGTACTCATCAAAGGAACCCATGATTTTCAAGCCAATGGACCTGATGCATCTTTTATTAAATCCGGGGATACGTATGTGATTCCAGGTAGCAGTTTAAAAGGAGTTATACGATCTAGAATGGAAAAAATTGCTCATTATTTTGATCAAAGAGGAACGGTAGAATCTCTCTTTGGAGACGAAAAAGAAGCAGAAGAAAATCAATTGAGCCGTTTTTATTTTAACGAAGCAAAAATGGAAGTAATGGAACAGGATACGTTAGTTATGTACAATCGAATCAAAGTGGATAAATTTACAGGTGGAGTTATGCATGGAGCCTTAATCAATGATCAGCCCATCATAGGAAAAACAGAGTTTACTATTTTTTATCGAAAGCAAGAAAGTGAATTGGAAGATAAATATGCTATTGGATTGATGGTTTTAGCTCTTCGAGATTTAGGGACAGAAAATCTTTTTATTGGAGGTGGAGGCAATATTGGAAGAGGGGCTTTTCAAGGTCATTTTATGACCATTGAAGATGGAGAAGAACAGCTTTTCATCGATTTTATAAAACAAGAAATCAAAGGAGAGGAACAGTTAAACCAATACATCCAAGAGGTTAATAATAGGTCCCTTAGGCAGTAAGATCGGAATTAAAAAATAATATGAAGGGGGAAAATCATGCCAAAAAATTATTTATTACAGCCTTTAGATTCCAAACGTATTAAAGAATTCGATAAAGAAAAATTATTAGGAATGGGATTGGAAGATGCCATCATTTATTATTTTGATTCGGTGGTAGCAGATAAAATTCAAAAAATTCCTATTCACTTTGAAAATATTATGGAAGCACGTTTTTTTAATGAAAAGCAAGAAATACGTATTTTTAATGATGAAGGAAGTTGGAGCGGAAGCCTTTTTCAACACATGGGAAAAGATTCCTGTAGGGGAGAAGAACCATGGATTGATGAGAAATATTTTTTAATACAAAAAAATAAGAAAGGTGATTTTCCAAGTCAGTTACGAGTACGTAAGTATATTCATTATGACGAGGACCAACAAGCGTATATTGGTTATGTCAAGCCGATGAAACTGATTTTTAAAGGGGGGAAAGCAAGATGAAGGTGGAAAAACTGGTATTACAATCACTGGGCGATTATGCGGTAGCACCCTATAACTTTGTTAGTTTACCAGAACAATCAGTAGCACGATATAAAGATAGAGAAGATCTTCCAGCTCATAACGTTTATAAACACGAAGAAAATAAAGAATTATTAAATGGGTATATTCAGTATCAATTGGTAGCAGAAACACCCATTATCGTGTCTGATGGAAATAATAAAGAGAGACAAGCTTACTTCTTTAAAAATTCCAATGGACAGTATGCCATACCTGGGAACACAATACGAGGAATGGTACGTAGTAATGCTCAGATTTTAAGTTTAAGTAGCTTAGTAGGACAACCTAATGAAATAGGAGAATATCCAGATAGTGATATTTCAAATACTCGGTTTATGTTTCGAGAAATTGCAGCAAATGATGCATTGGGAGAAAAATATAAACAGATATTAAACATTGATCAAGAACAAAGAATTTCAAGAGCGTTAAAGACAGGCTATATCTATAAAAATGGAGAGGACTACTATATTCAGCCCGCTGTAGAAGTAATGGCAGGGAAACCATATCAGCGGCTAGATGAAAGAACCTTGCGACGTATTTTAGATCCGGATACGAAAGGTGTACAATTCATGTATACTTCCAAGGATTTAAAGTGGAAAAATAAATCCTATGCCCCATATATGACGCCAGTTTCCTTTGTTTTAGACAATATAAATAAGAAAATCAAAAAGATAGGGAATCCGGGTCAATACCAATACAATGGATATCTTTTATCAGGAAAGTTTATTTTTAAGAAAAAGGCTCATTATATTATTGGAGATATGGATCCTAAACAAGATGCAATTTTAGTTAAGAAAGATATGATCGAGTTTTATAAAAACGATCTAATTGCTACCAAAAAGATGAGAAAAAAAGATGAAAAGATAGAGTTGGACTGGAAGTATTATGATCTACCTGATTCGGAAAAATCAAAACCTTTATTTTATATTTTGGAAGGGGATTTTTTTCATTTTGGTTTTACACCTTATTTGCGAATGTTTTACAATAAAACAGTATTAGATGGAGTACCAAAGACTCATAAGAAGGTAGAGGGGATTAGTTATGTAAATGGAATTTTTGGTTTTTCCAATGTACAGTTAAAAGGATCTAAGAAGCCAGTTAGTTATAAAAGTCGAGTTGGTTTTGAAGATGCAGTAGTAGAGGGAGAAGCTGTAGTAGATGAAGAAAGTAGTGTAAAGTTATTATTAGCAGAGCCCAAGCCTACGAGTTATAACCTCTATTTAAAACAAAACTTAAATGCATCAAAAAAAGAGTTAGCTATTTATGATGGAGATTTTAGAATTGGTGGGGTAAAACAATATTGGCTTAGAAACCATCTTTGGACGTGGGAACCAGAAAAAGGTTGGAACGAAAATATGATAACCCATGTGCATCCATTACAAAAAGGAACTATTTTTACAGGAAAGATTTATTTCGAAAACTTACACGAAGATGAGTTAGGACTTTTACTTTGGGCCTTGCAATTAGAAGAAGGATGTTATCAAAATCTTGGTTTAGCGAAAGCTTATGGATATGGTCGTGTAAAAATAAATCAAATACAGC
>JAAYNZ010000171.1 GCA_012520595.1 Candidatus Epulonipiscium sp.
AATAATATTATTATACCTAGGGACTTAACGTTACTTCTTAGAGGTTTAATTACTATCGAAGGAACGGTAGGACAGCTAACTCCCAATATCAATATCATGGACATTGTAGCACCTTATGTAAAAAAACAAATGATACAAAACCGAAGCATAAAGGAAGACTTTTTTCAAATGGCAGAAGATTTTTATCTTACATCCAAAAACGGATTCAAATTGCCTTTACGATTTTTAGAACTAATCGATCAGTTGTTATCAGGAAATTTTAAAATACAAATGAACCATATTTACTTAGAAAAAGCCATTCATGAATTAAGTAAGATGGTGAATCGATTAGTATTTGGAGTCATGATAGCAGCTTTTTTAATTAGTTCTTCCATTGTGATGAATGCCAACCTTACAACCATTGGTTTTTTAGGATATATAACAGCAGGAATTTTAGGAATATGGTTAATGGTTTCGATTCTTCGTTCTGGAAAATTGTAAAGGACTCTTGAATTTTCCAAGAGCCCTTCTTTTTTCTCTTATTTTAATAGACATTAACCTCTGTAGCACCGTAATTTCTTAAAATATTGGCAACTTCACTTACTTTGTCATCCGTTTGTTTCATAGTTAAGACATATTTCCCTTGCTTAACATAGTTTTCATATTGCTTACTTTCTTCTTCGGGAATTCCCAAATCTACTAATCCACCGACAATTCCACCCGTAACAGCACCGGATAATAAACCTGCCAAAGGACCAGCTGCTGCAATCATACCTAAACCGGGAAGAGCAAAAGTTCCTGCTCCAATGAGGAGCCCTGCTAATCCTCCTAAAACGCCACCAGCTGTCACGCCATCAGATATATTATCATTTGTGAAGGTATCTCCATTTCCCTCTTCTAAATCACCATCATCTGCTTTTGCTAAAATAGAAATATCATCCATACGCAATCCACGGTTTTTAATTTCATGAGCTGCATTTTCTGCTTCATCCCTGGTACTAAATACACCTACGATTGTTTTTTCCATGGGTATCCTCCTTTATATGTTTAAAAATAATTTTAATCCTTCATAGTTTTACCATAAGGGCGTATAATATACCTGTTCCATTAAAACTTATGGGAGGATGCACTATAGACATCTGTGTTGAATGTCGAATGAATATACGGCTTACTTCCAGTTTATTTCGGCTATGAGCATGTAGATCTATAAATAAACCTTAGATAGGAAACAAGAAGAATAGGAGGTGAATATATGAAAGAAATGAAACTTCCATCAAAAGTACGTTATATATTAGAAGTGCTTGAAAAAGCAGGGTATGAAGGTTATATTGTAGGAGGTTGTGTTCGAGATCGTTTGCTTGGAAAAGACCCTATGGATTGGGATATTACGACTTCTGCTAGACCGGAGGAAATCAAAAAATTATTTAAAAAAACAGTGGATACAGGTATTGCTCATGGAACGGTTACTGTTGTATTAGAAAAAGAAGCTTTTGAAGTAACAACCTACCGTATTGAAAGAGAATATGTGGATTATCGGAGGCCTTCTGAAGTTGTATTTACAAATAACATTACAGAAGACCTCAGAAGACGAGATTTTACAATGAATGCCATTGCTTATCATCCTACCATTGGTTTTATAGATCCATTTGGAGGAAGAAAAGATTTACAAAAACAGATCATTCGATGCGTAGGAAGTCCAGAAGAACGTTTTCAAGAAGATGCTCTTAGAATGCTTCGAGCCATCCGATTTTTAGCCCAATTGGATTTTGAGATTGAAACGCAAACATATCAGGCCATCCAAAAACAAGCTATTTTAATTCAACACATTAGTGCAGAACGAATTCGAGAGGAATTAAATAAAATTTTGCTTTCGCCTCATCCCAAAAAATTTATGGAATTAGAAGAGATCGGGTTATTAAGTTTTATTTTACCAGAATTTCAAGCTTGTATAGGTGTTGAGCAAAACCATCCTTATCATTCTTATACAGTAGCAGATCATATTTTAGAAACAGTGGAAAAGGTGCCAGCTACTATACCTTATCGTTGGACCATGCTTTTGCATGATATTGGTAAACCCTTAACCCGAACCATTGATCAAAGAGGAATTCATCATTTTTATGGACATGTGGAAAAAAGCGTAGAACTTGCCCATAAAATTTTGCGACGTTTAAAATTTGATAATAAGACCACAAAGCAAATTTTACGATTAATAAAAGCTCATGATGATCATCTAGAAGAAAATGAAAAACAGATACGACGGACTGCTAGTCGCATAGGAGAAGATATTTTTTTAGATTTATTAGAAGTTCAAAGAGCAGATATTCAGGGGCAAAGTCCTGAAAGAATGAAAGAACGATTAGAAAAAATAGATCGAATTCAAAAGATTTTTATGAAAATAAAAGAAGAAAAACAATGTATGAGCTTAAAAGAATTGGCAATTGGTGGGAAAGAACTAAAAGAGATAGGCTTAAACCAAGGGAAAATAATAGGAAAAACCCTAGATCAATTATTGCAATATGTGATAGAATATCCAGAAAAAAATACAAAGGAAGAATTAATGACTTTGGCCATAAATTTAATAAAGAAATAATCCTGTCCTCATAAAATCCTTTCTTATTACATATATAATAATGATGGTTTGATTTAAGAAGTGGGGTGCTACAGGTGGCAGATATTTATTTTCAGGTAGTAAAAAATTTTGGCATGGAACTTAAGAACTATAAAAAAATGTGGAATATTTATTTATGTAATACGGATCAAGGGTTAAAAATTTTACAACCCGTTCGGGGCCAAGAAGGACGAATTTGGTTTCAACATAGTACAAAAGAACATTTATATAGACAAGGTTTTAAGCAAATTTCAAGATTTTATTTATCAGCACAGGAAACTCCTTACTATACCTACAATCGACAACGATATGTACTGGAGGATTGGGAGGACGGAGAAGAGTTAGATTATACGGATTTCGAATCCATTCAACAAGTGACAGAATTATTAGGTTCTTTTCATCAAGCATCAAAAGGAATGTGTCCTTTTAAAGAAGCAGATATTGTTTCATATTATTCTATGTTTCCTAATCAAATGGAAAAAAGAACAATGGAATTACACCGTTTTCGAAAAAGAGTATATGAACATCGAAGACTTTCTGATTTTGACTTATTACTGATTCGGTATTATTCTTATTATTATGGATTAGCATTAGAATCTTTAACCCTTTTAGAACAAGGACCATGTCAAGTTGTAATGAATACACTTAAAAAAGCACATTATGTATGCCATGGAGATTTTACTCATCATAACGTGAGAAAGACAGAAAAGGGATGGAGGATTAGCGATTTTTCTCTCTGTTCATATCATATTCCAATCTATGAATTTACACGTTTTGTCAATAAAACCATGCGAAAAAGTCAATGGAGTGTTGAAAGGGCTTTAAAAATGTTTGAAATTTACAAGCAATATATTTATGAATCCAAGGGAATGGAACAGTTATTTTTAAGTTTATTAATGTTTCCAGAGGAATTTTGGAAACTTTGTAATTTATATTATAATCAACGTCGAACCTATCCTTCTAAAAAATATTTAGAAAAAATGCAAGAATTGATAGAAACACAAGAGGAACACCAACAGTTTTTAAAGGAAATGAAAAAACATTTACTTTAATTGAAAATATGAATACAAAAGATGAGGTGAAATGGGTTGATTACAAATATTTTAATTTGTGATGATGAGCTTTGGCATCGTAAAGTTTTACGAGGTTTTATTATGGAAGTGGTAGAAGAAAAAAAGGTTTGCATTGAAGAAGCAGAATCGGGGATAGAAGCCATTGAAAAATGCAAGAAGCAAAAATATGAAATTATTTTTATGGATATTAAGATGGGGGCCTATTCCGGTTTGGAAGCGGGAAAAATCATTCGCAAACAAGATCCTTTTACGCATATTGTTTTTGTTACTTCCTATAATGCCTATGTGTTTGATGCCGTAAAACAAACCCATTGTTATGACTATATTTTAAAGCCAGTAAAAAAAGAGGAGTTTCACAAAACACTTCAAGGGTTATTAAAAAAGATATATGAACCTATGGTGGAATCAACAGATATGGGAAAAGAAAAAAATATATTAAGGATTCAACTGGAAGAAGATCCTATTTCCATTCCTTTTACGGATATTTTGTTCATCGAAAAAAAAGAGAAACTCTCAGTGATTCATACATACCATCAAATTTTTTATTCCAAGCTTTCTTTAGGAGAATTAGAAGATCAACTTACAACTGATTTTTTTCGAACTCATAAATCTTATATTGTAAATATGGAAAGCATTTCATCCCTAAGACCTTTTACATCTTATACAGATGAAATTTTTTTCCAATCTTATTCTATAACAGCAAAATGTAGCGCTAGAAAAAGAAAAGAACTTAAACAAAGGTTAAAATATTACAAAAAAGGAATATAAATTTTACGTTTGCAATTCTTATACGACGCTGGGCTTATTTATACTTGTTATTTTTCAGAAAAATTGTTATTCTAACAATAAATCAAGGAAGGCGTATAATAATCCTTTCCAATTGTTCGTGTGCTCCTTTTATAAAAAGTTTGGAAAATCCTTTCGCCTTTATTTGTCTTTCCTTGATTATCCCTATTGAGAAAGAGATAATACAAGCCCAAGTATTATCTCTTTTTTGTTTCTGCGGATTTTCGTTGAGTTTTATTCTACCTTTCGTTATAATAAGAAAGAAGTTGATGAAAGAGGTGAATCGTAATGAGTCAAAGTAAAAACAAACCGAAAAAGAATACAAATTCGGCTCGGCAACAAATGGATACAATCAAAAAAATATTATGGATTGGAGGAGTTGGACTGGTAGTCATGATTATTACTACGTTAGTAGTCTCTTATATTGTGACGAAAGATAAAAAAAGACCCAGTCCAGAATTAGAAAAACAACTGACTCCTGTAGAAGAAGAGAAGAAAAACAACAAAGTATCCAAGGTT
Organism: Candidatus Epulonipiscium sp.; assembly: GCA_012520595.1. Lineage (GTDB taxonomy): Bacteria > Bacillota > Clostridia > Lachnospirales > JAAYNZ01 > JAAYNZ01. The sequence goes on from JAAYNZ010000171.1 coordinate 4,966, forward strand.
TTAGGAGTCATTCATCACATTGAAGATGAGGATGGAAGAGTAGAGATTTATGACATTGAAAAAGAGGGAAAATTAACTTTATTTGTAGATGGTACTGTAGAGCTTAAAGATCAATATGGTCAAGCTATGACTTTGTCTCAATTTCGCACAGGAGATATTGTGCAGGTTAAGTATGCGGAAGAAGGGCAAAAAAATAAACCAGAATACATGAAAATAAGTTCAGAAACTTGGATCCACCAAAATATAAATAATCTAAAATTAAATATAGAACAAAAACAAATACAAGTAGGAAGTAGCACATATCATTATACAGATGCGTTAGTTACGAGATATAAAAATCAACCCTTTGATTTAACCACATTAGATTCTATTGACGAAGTAACATTAAAAGGGTATAAAGATCAAGTACTAACGATTATTTTAGAAAAAAGTCATGGATATGTAACAGTAGAAAATTATGAAAAGTATGAAGAAGGAACTATAGAAATTGATACGAATATTGTGCTTCCTTTAAAAGAAGCCAACCAAGTCCCAGTATTAGAAGGGATTCATAAAATTGTCATTCATCAAGCAGACAAACAGCCTTTTACGACTCAAATCATGGTTGAATCAGGAAAAAATTCAATAGTAAATCCTGGAGAAACACCACCAAAAGTAGGAGCCCTAGAGTTTCAAGTAAATGTAAAAGGATATGATCTTTATATTGATGATACCCAACAGCCTGTATCTACTCAACCTATGAACCTTAATTATGGAGAGTATAAGGTAGTTATTCGGAAGCAAGATTATGAAGATTGGACAGGAACCATTAAAGTTCATCAACCTTATACGAAAGTAAAGGTAGACCTTATTCAACAAGCTAAGTTTATTCATATGCAAACCAACCCTTCAGGGGCAGAAATTTATATAGACGATAATTTTGTAGGATATTCTCCTGTATCTACTCCTTTAGAACTAGGAGAACACAAAGTTTTGCTTCGAAAGGAAGGTTTTCAATCCAAAGAGCATACTATCACAATTAAGAAAGACAACGAAGACGTATACTATACTTTTCCGCCACTAGAACCTAAAGAAGATCTTTCAGAAACAGAGACAACAACGGAAAACACCGAGGAATCGGAGGAATAGAGACCAAAGGATCATCCATAATAGAAAAGGAGTGATAAGGCATGGAGTATATGAAAAAATATGAAGAATGGCTAAAAAATTCATACTTTGATGAAGATACAAAAAAAGAACTTTTAGGCATCCAAGAAGACAAAAAAGAAATTCAAGATCGATTTTACAAAGATTTAGAGTTTGGAACGGGAGGACTTCGGGGAATCATAGGAGCAGGTACCAACCGAATGAATCGTTATACGGTGCAAAAAGCTACCCAAGGCCTTGCCAACTATATTTTAAAACAAGAGGCAGAAGGAGCAAAAGGAGTAGCTATTGCCTATGACTCTAGGTATATGTCAGCTGAATTTGCACAAGAGGCGGCTTTGGTCCTTAATGGGAATCACATTTCTACCTATTTATTTGAAAGTCTTCGCCCTACTCCAGAACTATCCTTTGCAGTGCGAGAATTAGGGTGTGCAGCAGGGATTGTCATTACAGCCAGTCATAATCCCCCAGAATATAATGGATATAAGGTATATGGAAGAGATGGCGGACAAGTGCCCCCACCATGGGATGAAAAAATCATAGAAGAAGTCAATCAAATTCAAGATTATAGTCAAGTAAAACGGATGGAAAAACAAAAAGCCATCGAGCAAGGGTATTTTCATATCATCGGAGAAGAAATGGATAGAAAGTATCTAGATGCAGTAAAAAAACAATGTATTTTACCTCAAATCATTCAAAATGCAAAGGATCTTAGAATTGTATATACGCCGCTACATGGTACAGGTAATATTCCTGTTCGTCAAGTTTTAAAAGAAGTTGGCTTTCAAAATGTATGGGTGGTCCCAGAACAAGAAAAACCTGATCCACAGTTTTCCACAGTTTCCTATCCCAATCCTGAAGATCCTAAGGCCTTTACCTTTGCGATTGATCTAGCAAAAGAAAAAAATGCAGATCTGATTATTGGTACAGATCCAGATGCCGATCGAGTAGGAGTTTTGGTGAAGGATGAGACAGGCGAATACATCGTATTGACGGGAAATATGACGGGAGTATTATTAATGGACTATATCATTGGGCAAAAAAAAGCGCTGGATATGTTGCCTAAGAATAGTGCAGTACTTACTACCATCGTTAGTACCAAAATGAGCAAAGCCATTGCAGATTATTACGGAATTACCCTTTTTGAAGTGTTAACAGGATTTAAATTTATTGGAGAAAAGATCAAAGAATTTGAAGAAAATGGGGAATATACTTATTTATTTGGTTTTGAAGAAAGCTATGGTTATCTAGCAGGGACCCATGCAAGGGATAAGGACGCCGTTGTTGCTACCTTATTAGTTTGTGAATTGGCTGCTTTTTATAAAAGCCAAGGAATGAATTTATATGAGGCCCTTCAAACCTTATATAAAAAATATGGGTATTATAAAGAAGAACTTCGTTCCCTTACCCTAAAAGGAATTGAAGGAATGGAAAAAATTCAAATGATTTTAAGTCAGCTTCGAAAGCATCCACCTACCTCTTTTGCAGATAAAGACGTGGTAGAAATAAGAGATTATGATCAGCAAAGGAGTTATCATTTAAAAACAGGAACAGAGGTACCGATTATGTTGCCTTCTTCCAATGTATTATATTTTGTTTTAGAAGACGCTTCATGGTTCTGTGTAAGGCCTTCTGGAACAGAACCAAAAGTGAAATTTTACTTTGGAGTAAAGGCAAAGGAAGAAAACATAGCAGAACAAAAACTACGATCCTTATGCGAATCGGTCATGGATCACATGAAACAAATTCTTTCATAGATTTTTTCACCCCCCTTTCCTATTGAACATAGTATGTATATAGGTATCGATACAAGGTGTTTGTTTTTATAAGGAAGCAGAAAATATGGAAAAGGTAGGGGTAGATATGCTAAGGATTGGAGATATTGTGACCCGTAGATCGTATGGGAGTGATATATAT
>JAAYNZ010000172.1 GCA_012520595.1 Candidatus Epulonipiscium sp.
ATTTTTTTCTATCCTATTGCAGGATACAACAGGTGAGCATTCCGTAATTCCATAACCATTTAAGATAGTGATTCCAAGGTTATGAAATCTTTCACAAATTTTTTCATCCATGGTGGCACCTCCACTTATCATTAACCGCAAATTTCCGCTAACTTCTTCTAAGCCTTCTTTTAGAAGTTTATCGATTCCTTCTGCGATCATAGGAACAACCACCATAATCGAAGGTTGAAATACTTTTAAGTTTCTAACTATATTCTTTTCCTCACCTGCTATACAAATTGTCAATCCATAATAGAGAGGAATAAGAAAACCTGCAGTAACGCCAAACATATGATATAATGGCAATAATGAAAATATAGATTCTTCTTGTTGAAATATTTTCATTCCCAATAAAAATGCAGAATAATAAATATTGTCACAAATGTTTTTATGAGTTAGCATAACACCTTTGCTACCTCCAGTGGTTCCTGATGTGAAAACAATCATAGCCAAATCCTCTTTCTGTGGCTTCATTTTGCTTTTATAAAAAGAGTTTGTTCCTTCTATCAGCTTATCTAATTCTTGTAAGCAAAAAGTGGCTTTCAAGCTTTTATTAGCTTGTTTTAAATACTGTATTGTTTTTTCATTCTTTTCATCATAAACAAGAGCTGATACTTCTGCCAGTTTGGCCTGTCGTTCTATTTCTTGGAATCTCAAACAATCATCAATAGGTACAACAATATTACTGGAACTAACAATTCCAAAATAAAATACCCACCAACAATAGCTAGGTGGACCCATAAGGGCTATTTTCTCATTTCGAAACTTTAATCTTGAAAAAACAAAAGAAAGCTTATCAACATCTTCTTTTAATTGTACATATGATTTTTCTTCCACTTGTCTTCCCTTATTTTCTTTTATAGCAGTACTATCTGAGTACCTTTCTGATACACAGGCAAGATACTTTGGAATCGTATCTGCATAAGGAGTCTTTTTGAAAATATCATTGGTTTCCAACATATCCTATACCCTACTTTTCCTTAATCCAAATTTAATTTATTGGTAAATAAATAATCAATGATTTTAAAAAACAATATATTGAATCCAATTAACAGCCCAATACAAACCATAATAAAAGAAGTTACAGAGCCTGTACCCCTTTTACTGTACAGACCATTGATAATAAGAAAAACAGGAATCAATACAATCATCATACTCATATACATCACCATTCCTGCAAAAAATGTACCAACTAACTTATTGCCTTGAAATGATTGTCCGATGGCAATGGCAGTGTAGATAAAGAGATTATAGGTGGCAAATGTAATCACCATCATCACTACCACTATGCAAACAAGCAAAACAATATTAATATTCAAAGAATCTGCCATATACTGAATTTGTACTTTCATTGCTCTTATCTTGTTCTGTGCCTCATCCAAGGTGAAAGACATGATAACCATCCCAAGGATACCTAAAAAAATACTGATACAATTATTGACTACTGCCGTAATTAATTTTGCTCCTGTCAATCGTTTTACATCCACAGGTAAAGAAAAGGTTATATACGCTTCATCTGTAACCATGCTGCCATAGTATCTTATGATCTGTGAAAAAAAGGTAGAAACAATAAATCCGATGAATAAAATATAAAAAATCATATTGAGCAAAACTGGAATAAAGCTTAATCTAGCTTCATATGAAGTAAGACATAACAATATTTTTGATATACATGTAATGATTAGAAAAGTAGTATAAAGTGGTAATAAATATCGTAATGTAGATTTAAACTCATATTTCATTAATTTTTTTAGCATTTATACATTCTCCTAAATATTTCATCAATGGACATGCCATTTTCTTTTCTTAATTGGTCTGCCACTTCCACTTTTAAAATACTTCCCTCTTGTATAAAGACTACATCATCTAAAATTTCTTCTATATCCGCTATTAAATGTGTTGATATTAAAATTGTCGCTTGTTTATTATAATTATTGATTATGGTTCTAATGATATATTCTCGAGCAGCAGGATCTACCCCTCCAATGGGTTCATCTAAACAATATAGTTCTGCTTGACGACTCATAACGAGTATTAATTGAATTTTTTCTCTTGTTCCTTTCGATAACGTTTTTAGTTTTGCCTTTTTATTAATCTCTAAGGTTTCAATGAGTCTATACGCCTTTTCTTTATCAAAATCCCTATAAAAATCATCATAAAAAGTTACTAGTTCATTTACCTTCATCCATCCATTTAGGCAATTCCTTTCTGGAAGGTAAGAGACAATCTTTTTTGTTTCAATCCCTGGCTTTTTCCCATCAATAAAAATTTCTCCACGAGTAGGTGTGATCATTCCATTGATTAACTTGATTAAAGTTGACTTCCCACTACCATTGGGACCCAATAACCCTACAATTCTCCCTCGTACTATACCTAAATTAACATCCTGAATACCTACTTCCCCATTGTAATGCTTTGTCAATGCATTGCATTTTATAATCTCATTCATATACAACTACGGCCTCCTTTGCTATTTATTCATATTTGATTTCTTCCACAACATTTAATTGAGCTATTCTTCTTAATGATAAAAGATTGATCATCACCAAAAAAACAAACATTCCAAATACCATGGCAAACATCATCTTTATATCAATGTTTACATTCACATACTCTCCTATGCTAAATAACATTTGTTCCAACGTTTTGGATAAAAATACTCCTAGTATACCTCCAAACAAGCAACCAACAAAAAATGTATTTACAGTTTCAAAAAACACCATCATTCTCAATTGTCTTTTGCTCATGGCTACGGAATACAATATTGCATATTCTTTTTTTCTTTGCAAAAATCCAATCAGTTGGTTACTTATAACACCTAATATTGCTAACATTGCTGCCATACCCAAAATGATGCTAAACATCGATAACATAGAATCAATGGATTGTTTATTGTTTTTTAAAAACTCACTGACTGTTTGTATGACAATACCTGTTCCTACCAAATCAGTTGTCAATTTCTTTTTGATTTCATCCGTATTTCCCTCTGTCTTAACCTGTATACAAATTGGAATTGGACTTATCTTTTGAATATAATTTGTTTCCGATAGCAATAAAACATTTCTTGAAGATGTAAATGAACTTGCATCAATATAACCAACTATTTTTAGCACTATCGTTTGCATGTTCTTTCCACTAATTTCTACAGTGTCTCCCACTTTTATGTTATTACGCATACCATAAAACTCATCAATCAAAGCTTCATCTTCTGATAAATTTCCTATCCTCCCTGAAAGATCCTTGATTCCCACCATTTCTGTATCAAATCCAAAAAGTCCCATTTTTTTATTTTCTCCATTTACTAGATAATCTGAAAAATTGTAATAGACAAAAGTCAGTGACTGGATTCCATCGATCTCTTGAATTCTATGATATTCTTCTGCATCCTTCATAAGATTACTTAACTGTATATCCCCCTCAAATGTACTATTCACATTTTCAAATGCATCATTAATGGAACCAGCTATAATTGCTATTGTTACCATAATCGATAGCATCACTGTTATCAAAATAATGCTTGATTGAACAGATTTATTATTTGCTATGTTTTTGCTAGCTAATTGACTGGATGCTCCAAATAATTTACCATTGATCGCAA
>JAAYNZ010000023.1 GCA_012520595.1 Candidatus Epulonipiscium sp.
AAACCGTAGATGTAGTCATTGATTCTCCAGGTTTATCAGAAGCAGAAGCAGCCCAAATTTTGGATATTGTCAATCGTCAGACGGGGATTGCCTTAGACAAAATCTATATTAGCCCGCTAAAAACCAAAAATTAGTTTGCAAAAGAGCGTATATTTGTTATAATGAAAATGTAAAAATATAGATATGCAAAAGGGAAACCGTATAAATGGATATACTTTATGATATGCATAGGAGGTAAGCATATGGAAAACAATAAGACAGTTACCATACAAGGAGAAGAAAAAGTAGGGCAAGTACAAATTGCCGATGAAGTTGTTGCCATTATTGCAGGATTAGCAGCCATTGAAGTAGAGGGCGTGGCTGGAATGGCAGGAAACTTTACGGGAGATCTTGTAGAAATTCTAGGGAAGAAAAATTTATCCAAAGGTGTTACTGTTGATGTGGGTGAACAAGATGTTTCTGTAGACTTAGGTATTGTCATTCAATTTGGTGTTAAAATTCCCGAAGTTGCTGAAATAGTACAACAAAAAGTAAAAAACTCGATTGAAACAATGACAGGTTTATCCGTTACCGAAGTTAATCTTCATATTACAGGAATTCACTTTGAAAAAAGTAAGATCAACAAGACAGAAATGGCAGAAGAAATGTAGTAAATCAGCCTGATCATTAACCCTTAGGTATATTCTTTTATACCTAAGGGTTAATTGTCGTATATACTATCTAGCAAACAAAGCTAGTTCATAACGGTGTTAAAAATTTTTAGGAGGAACAAATATGAGTAGACGCTTAGCGCGAGAACAAGTTTTTAAACTCTTATTTCAAATTAACTTTACTCACACTATAGAAGAAGCAAATGAACAAATTGAATTGTATTTTGCTGAAAATACAGAACTGGAAGAGCTAGACACCCACTTTATTTTAGGAGAGACACGAGGTGTTTTAGAATATCAAGACAAAATTGATACAATTTTGGAAAAGTATGCAGAAGGTTGGAAAATTTCTAGAATGGGAAGAGTAGATGTAGCCATTTTACGTTTAGCTATTTATGAAATATTTTATAATCCTGAAATTCCTATTCGTGTAAGCATTAATGAAGCGGTAGAATTAGCTAAAAAATTTGGAGAAGATTCTTCTCCAGCTTTTATTAATGGAATCTTAGGGAAAATTATCTCAGAAGAACAGGTAGATTCTTATGAATAATCAACGTATTTTTACTGTAAGCGAAATCAATCGATATATAAAAAACCTATTTGAAGAAGATCTTTTATTAAGTGGCTTATGGATACAGGGAGAAATTTCAAATTTTAAGCCTCATCGTTCTGGACATATCTACTTTACATTAAAAGATGAACAGGGATCCATTGCTTGTGTCATGTTTCGAAGTTATGCACAAAACCTTGCATTTATTCCAGAGGATGGAATGTCTGTCATTGTAAAAGGATATGTATCTCTTTATGAAAAATCAGGTCAATATCAATTGTATGTTCAAACTATTGAACCAGCAGGTAAAGGTGCTTTACAGCTAGCTTACGAGCAACTAAAGAGTAAATTACACGAAAAAGGATTTTTTGATCAAGAAAGAAAAAAAAGAATTCCTTTTTTTCCACGAACAGTAGGAATTGTTACTTCCGATACAGGAGCAGCGATTCGAGATATTATCCAAATTGCAAAGCGAAGAAATCCATCTGTTTCCTTAGTTATTTATCCTGTCCTAGTACAAGGAAAAGAAGCGGCAGCTAGTATTGCTCATGGTATTGAACAGTTTAATCGCTGGAATAAAGCGGAGGTTTTGATTGTAGGGAGAGGTGGAGGTTCTTTAGAAGATTTATGGGCATTTAATGAAGAAGTTGTAGCACAAGCTATTTTTGATTCTA